>NZ_JBXAST010000072.1:0-15865 GCF_058809645.1 Azospira sp. MPR-E4
GGTCAGGGAGGCAGGGCGCATGGGGTTTTTCCAGGGAGGCCGGCGTGTGGCCGGCGGCCCCGGGCGGCACGAGGCGCACCCGGGGGCCGGGGAGGTTTCAGACCATCAAGCCTGGTCGGCCGGTTTATCCGCGGCCTTGGCCTGGGGTTCGGCGCCTTCCGCCTGGGGCGTGCAGCAGCGGCTCCAGCGGCTGTGGAAGCGCCCTTTGAGCTGTTGCCGCTCTTCTTCCGTCAGGCTTTCCCAATGGGCCCGACGTTCGCGCAAATGGTGGAAGCCGCCGCCGCGCATGCCGCCGAAGAGGATGCGGCTCAGCACCAGCACGCCCAGGGCCTGCCAGTAGCCGATGGGGGAGACCCCGGCAAAGAGGTCCGGCAGCAGGCAATTCCACAACTGCATCACCACCCAGGTAAGGGCGCCGATGCCGACCACGACCATCAGGCCGATCTTGAGGCAGCGCGAGGCGCAGCCGGATTTTCCAGTTCTGCATTTCATAGTTTGTTTCCTGTTCAGGATTGGGGTTCGTAAAGGGGCCGCAGCCGCTGGCGCAGGTGCAGCACCGCCTGCCGCTTCCAGCCGAGCAAGGTATTCATGGGCACGCCGCTCTCCGCCGCCATTTCCTTGAAGCTGCGGCCGTCGATCTCGTGGGCGATGAATGTTTCCCGCGGCCCCGGCGCCAGTTCCTCCAGGGCCGTGGCGATGGCGTCGAGCCACAGGCGGCGCAGATAGGCCGCCTCCGGCCCGCCATCGTCCGCCGGCAGGGCGGCTTCCAGCCAATGCTCGTCGTCGCCGTCTTCCAGCGCGGCCACGGGCAGGGGTTCCTCCCGGCGCTTGCGGAAGCGGTCCACGGTGCGGTGGCGGGCCACCCGGAACAGCCAGGCCCCCACCTGCTCAATGGGCTCCGGCAGGCGCCAGGCCTCCACCAGCTCGAAGAACACGTCTTGCAGAATATCCTCCGCCTCGCCCGGGTCGGGCACGCGCCGGCGAATGAAACTGCCCAGCCGCCCGCTCTCCCGGGCAATGGCTTCAGTCAGACGTCGGTTCTGCTCGGCCATCAGGCGGGTCTCGTCGCGGGGCAGGGAAAGGGAGAACGATGTGTCCATGCCTGGGTAGACGAACGAAGGGCATGGATATTGTGGGTAGGTGAAAAAATAGTTGGTGGTAACGGGCAGAGGTTGCCGGGCTTGGCCCGGGGAACTGCCGGAGGCATCGCCCCATTATCGGCCAGAGTGCCGCCGGTTTGTCGGCGGCTCAGCCGCAAGCCTAAAGGCTACGCCAGTTCCGGCCATGGCAAAAACAAAGCCGCCCGGTTTGCCGGGCGGCTTTCTTGAGCGCCGACGATGATGGTCAGGGGGCAGGGCCAGGGGATGCAATCCCGGTCCGCGCCTATGCCTTCAGGCGGCAGGATCGGCGGGCACTGCCGGCGGCTTGGGCGCCAGGGGTTGGAAATGGCTGCAATGGCGCAATCGGTGCATGCTTTGCAGGCTCAGATGCACGGCGCAACTGGCCTCGTCGGCAAAGGTCAGGCTGGGCACGTGGTGGCGGCAGTCGGCGCATTTCACTTCTTTGTCACCGGCCAGGGGCACCCCGTTGAGCACAGCCAGGGCCACCTCCCGCATCCGTTGCAGCGTCGCCATGGCATCCAGTGAAGCCACCTGGATCAGCCGCGCCCTTTCCCGCAAGGAAAGGCTGCAACCCTGGATAAAGCCGCCGTCGCCCATGGCGTGCAGGCGGGATTGGGCCAGCAGGATCAGCCGGTTCAACTCCGCTTCGTGAGGTGTGATGGTGCGCTTATCCATTGCCTCAGTCCTCCGC
The DNA here is from genome assembly GCF_058809645.1 of Azospira sp. MPR-E4. Taxonomy (NCBI): domain Bacteria; kingdom Pseudomonadati; phylum Pseudomonadota; class Betaproteobacteria; order Rhodocyclales; family Rhodocyclaceae; genus Azospira; species Azospira sp. MPR-E4. The sequence goes on from NZ_JBXAST010000072.1 coordinate 1,813, forward strand.
TGCCCCGCTTGGACTAGCCGTGTCGTGGCTTTCATCCAGGCACAGGTGATTGAGCTTGGCCAGATTGATGAAGCGGTGCTTGCCGAAGCAGATGGAGGGAATATGGTCCCGGTCGCACAGGCCCCGCAGCACGCCTTCCTCAATGCCCACCACTTCCGCGAATTTCTTCCAGTGCATGATCGGCACCAGCGTCTGCTGGTTGATTCTTTCTGCGACTGTCATAATCACTTTGCTCCACAATGAAGCACACATAACCACAATAAGAATCATATGTGCGAATAAGCAAAATATTTACTAGTGAATATATGACAGAGAGTTACGCGGGTCAAGGGGAAACTTCGGCGATCAGGGCCAGGGTGGCAGCTGTGGTGACAGCCAAGACCGAGCCTCACCGCAAGTTCAAGCACATGGAAGAGCTGACGGGCGTCAAGGCCGCGTCATGGAAGGCCGTGTGCGAGGGGAGGCAGCGAGCAAATGAAGAACACTTTGAGGCGATTGGGGCGGCTTGGCCCGAGTATTCGCTTTGGCTGCTGACGGGGAAGACGCAATCTGAATCGGGACAGACTAGCCCTGAGCTGGAGCAACTCGAGTTACTCCAGGAGAATCTTGGAAAGAGGTCATCAGACTGAAGGGGCGCTATTTGGTGAAAGCCGACCACCTTGGGCCAGTTGATCGAATAGGGCAGCAATACGTGGTAAACCCGCCGCTCAGGCGGAAATGCAACTAAATGTTCGCTTCCTGATTCGTATTCCAGCCCAAAATTGACATGGTTAATTGCTGGCTGATGCTTCTGCGCGCCAGGAAGAAAAATGCAGTCAGCACATTGACTAATAGCCGCGGAAGGAACGAGAGGTAATGACGCCGGTGTTTACTCCACAATGGCAATATGGCTGGCGCCATTCAATTGAACTATGCGACCGAACCGGGGGGGCTCTTGAGCGACCATTTTGTTGACCTGAATCGCCGGTTCAACAGCTATCTACCTAGCGCTGACACAGAGGCTGCGGCGATGCGTAGCTATGTCATGGCGATGGATCGTGACGAAACCGGAAGCTCCTGGAACGAAATTCTCAAGCATCGCTTGGTGGTAATTCTAGGAGAGCCAGGGAGTGGGAAGTCAGAAGAGTTTCGGCATCAAGCGGAAGTCCAGCGGAGCCACGGGAGATTCACGTTCTTTCTAGAACTGAACCGACTGGTGACTGAAGATTTTGCAAAGGTGCTTGGCGAGCAGGGACTTCCTGAATTCAGACGCTGGGAATCGAGTCAAACCGAAGCTATCTTTTTTCTCGATGCGGTTGATGAGTCAAAACTGGTTCGGGTCGATGATTTCTTTGTGGCATTAGATCGTGTTCACGGGGCGATTTTTCAGAGGCTCCATCGTTGCCGATTCGTTATTTCTTCACGCATCAGCGCGTGGCGCGCGGAGACGGATCGTGCCGAGGTCGTGCACCGGTTTGGTCTGCCCAGCGCTGCCACAGGAACTAAATCTGACGAAGGACAAAAGGAACCGATCTCCGTTGTTATTTTGGAGCCGTTGGATCGGTGGCGGGTCGAGATATTCGTTCAGAAACGGGGCATTGCTGATCCGGCGGCATTTATCGCGGAAATTGATCAGCACAACGCTTGGGACTTCGCGCGTCGGCCATACGATGTCACTGAATTGCATCGCTTTTGGCAAGGGAACGGAAGGTTAGGAGCACTTACAGAGTTGATGGAGTTCAGCTGCCGTCAATTGACTAAAGAATCAGAACGGCTAGAGCGTCATGATCCCTTGTCGCCGAAACAAATTGATGAGGGCGTCGAAACACTTGCTGCGGCCTCAGTACTCACTCGCCAACTGAACATACGAGTCGACGATGATCGGAGCGTCGACGCAGAGTCCGCTTTGACGGTACGCGACGTTTTGCCGACATCTTGGAACGCGGGTGCGCAGAAAGCCGTGTTGAACCGGGCGTTGTTCGATGGGGCGTACTACGGCATGTTGCGCTTCCACCACCGGCGTCACGCAGAGTTTCTTGCCGCAAAATGGTTGGCGCGCTTGCTGGCCAACAATTGTCCCTATGCGGAAATCGAGGACATCCTCTTTGCCGAAATCGAAGGGCAACCAACGATCCGTCCGTCACTGGAACCGGTGGCTGCCTGGTTGGTGGGGATGAACGATGCGCCCTCGATTGATCGTCTTCGCCAGTGTTTGCTTAAGTTTGCTCCTGACATTCATCTTCGCTATGGCGATCCAGCAGCATTATCGCTGGATTATCGAAGATCAATCCTGAAAGAACTGGTCGAACGCTACAAAGGGCGTAAGCGAATTTCAATCGCTTGGAATGGAGACACGCTAAGGCGGATCGCTACACCTGAATTATCGGGCGATGTAACCGAGTATCTCGTCAGTGCTGAAACTCCGGAAGACTTGAAGCTGGATTTTTTGATGCTGGTCGCGCATGGTCGTTTATCGGACTGTTGCTCGGTTGCCCTCGAAATGCTTACCGACAACAAGGCGACAGAAAACATTCGCCTCTACGCTGCAACCGCGATTCGCGATGCCGGAACGCCGGAAGTCCGACGGCAAGCCTACGAAAAACTGATAAAGATGGCTAATCCGAGCAGTCGCCTGATCGGATGCGTGGTGGAGTCAACGTTTCCAGACATTATTTCGGGCGACGAGCTGTTCGATCTGCTGAGGAAAGTTCCGGAGATTCGGCGCCATTCGGTTGATCTCCCTTATGTTTTGCGCAAGCATCTTGATCACGCATTGACGCCCGATACAGCAATTCCAGTGTTGCAAGGTGCAATTCAATTGCTACGTGAACCTCCGTTGATCGAGCAGAGGTCGGTGTCCAAACGGTATGCGTGGATTGTTGAGTTGCTGCCTCTTTGCCTGCATTTGACTTTGAGCAAGCCATTGGTACCCCAGGTGGTGGTGGACATAGTCGTTGATGCCGTCGGCTTGTTGGAAAGCCGTAGCTTGTACGGATGGTGGGACAAGCCTTTTCGTGGAGATGTCGAAGAGCAGTTGGCTGCCGGTCTGGATAGGCATGCCAATGTTAAGCGTGCCATCTACTGGCGAAGGGTAAATCGTCACCGCGACCGATACAGCGGAAATCCCGCGATTCACTCGCTTCACGGCTCCAACAAGGCTGCCAAGTTTTCTGAGAGCGACATTGCTTGGATGAAAGACGAGATTGCCGCTGGTTTGCTGCCATTCGCGGATCGCCAACTCATGCTTGGGCACATGCTCGCGCTGGCTGCTCGTGATGGTTCGTTTGGGCGGTTTCTCCGGAATGATTTGGTGCCGACCGTTGGCACTGATCTGCACCTGTGGCTATTCGTGGCGAGATGGTACTTGGCTCAGATTTGGTGGCCATTAAAGGGGTGGTTGTTACGTCAGAGATATAACGGTGTTGGGGATCAATACTGGTGGAAAAACAAAGGTCGTTTACTGAAGACTAAGTGGGTATTTCTGAAGGACTGGTGTTGGATATGGCGTCACCTTGCTTCTTTAAAGCAAGGGAGAAACGCCTACACATTGGCGCGGATCGTGATGGATTCGCGTAGCTCCAGCACGAGTCGTGACGAAGTGGATTGGGGCGCGGTCGAAAGCAAGTGGGGGCGAGCGATTGGGCGATCCATTCGCGCAGGCTGTGAATCGATTTGGCGCCTCCACTCACCCATCTATCCCTATGAGCAACCGGATAATTCAGTCGAATGGTTTGTTCTTGCAGGGCTGCCTGGTTTGGAAAGTCTTTGGCAGCGAGGTGCGCTTGACTTTGTAACGATGACCGACCAAGAGATCGAACTGGTTACACGCTATGCCTGCCGGGAACTCAACGGATTTCCCGAGTGGTTTCCGCAACTGCTCGTGCAGCGACCAAATGAAACCTGCGCTGCGTTAATGCAGGCGATAGCGGGAGAATGGAACTACCCGGCTGATCGGCAACATGTTCATGGTGTTTTTTCGACTTTGGTCTGGTACGACATCGATACACAGATCGTGTTGCCCGGAGTGGCCCAACTGCTCTCAAAGGGAAACCCGAACAATCCACAAATTTTGGTGTATGCGCTGAATTTCATGAACAAGCATGAATCTGGGCGGTCGTTGTCGGCTGTTTTGGCTCCCTTAAGGGAGTCGGCGAGTTCGCCAGGTTCTGAAGAGTGGTTCTCGTGGACTGCTGCGTGGATGAGGATTGATGGTGTCGCGGCTGTCCATGCTCTTGCTCAGCGTATCGGCGGGCTGGAATTTGAAGCAGCCAAAGGTTTGGTTGTCGGGATTTGTTCAAATCTATTGAATCGCCGCGGGGGGCTGTCCTCTGGCATCGCACCGCTCGCGTCGTTTCGCGAAGTGCCCTGTCTTCGCATTCTTATTCCTATCGTAGTCCGGTACATAAGGAGGGAAGAAGACCGCGATCATTCAAATGGAGAGGCTTATTCGCCGACGGCACGAGATGATGCGGCTCAGTTCCGCAATTTGCTTTGGGAGTGGCTCAGGGACTCTGAAAATTTGGAGGCAGATGCTGTATTGCGGGATTTCCTGAGTGATCCCTTGATGGCAGTCTATCGCGACTGGATTCTCGAACTGCTTGATAATCGGCGTTCACGTCGGGCCGACGATGTGCCGTGGAGGGCAAAGGACGTGCGTGCCTTTGCTGACAAACATCTTATTCCCCCGCGTTCCGATTACACTCTGTATAGACTTATTTGCCGACACCTCAAAGATATTCAGAGATATTACGAACGCTCCGAGGTTCCGGACGCCAGAAACAGGCTGCGCGAAGGTGATTTTGAAGTCGCGCTGCGCAACTTGTTGCACGACGAACTCAATAAGCGTGCGGGCGATTGGTATTCGGTCACAGCAGAGTCGGAGGTGGATTTAGAGCAGCGTCCCGACTTGACCATTAGCCGGCCAGGGCTGAATTCGTTGCCGATTGAAGTCAAGCTTGCCAACTTGAAACATTGGCCGTTACACAAGTTGCTCGAACGGCTTGAGAACCAACTTGTTGGACAGTACTTACGTGCCGAGAGTGTGCGGTTCGGTGTCTATGTGCTTGGAAATACAGACCCTGACCGACGATGGGAAGATATTGGCGGCACTACTTTGATTGATTTTCAGGCAATAGTTCAACGCGTCACGGATCGCGCAAAAGAAATTGAAAGTGAATTTCGGCAGGGCGTCGATGGCATTACCGTCGTCGGCATCGATTTTTCCGATCCTCGCAAGCGGAAATAAAAAGAGCCAACACCACTTGAAAGTGGTGTTGGCTCGAATTGTCTGAAAATTGCCGATGAAGCTTCCTTCTTCATCGATGGCAGATCGGAATCGGCTTTACATGAATCGCGCCAGCTTTTGTATTAATCGTGTCCTTAGTGACGTAAACCAGCCTCAATGTGAAAGGTAGTTGAATGGCCGCACCGATAGGCCGCCAGTCCCCGGGCGGCTTTTTCATTTTCAGCTTAGATTAACTCTCACCCAAACACCGTCGTACTCCGCCCTCCTTTCCACCGCTTCAAAGTCGCCACCAGGTGATCCACTTCCTGGCAGATGTTGTAGAAGGCTAGCGATGGCCAAACCGTGGCCTCTAGGTCGAAGCGGTGCAGGATGGGCTGGGCGCAGCGATTAGAGGGCCGCCGCCCGGGCCAGTTCCTCCCGGCTCAGCACGAACTCCCGGCTGTTGGCCAGCCGTTCCACCGCCAGGTCGATGAAGCGCCGCACCCGGGCCGGCTGGGCCCGGCGGCTGCCGTAGTAGATGAACATCTGGTAGCTGTCGGTCATGTGTTCCGGCAGCAGGGGCACCAGGCGTCCGCTGCGGATCAGGGCGGCGCCGGTGGGCACGGCGATCTGGGCGATGATCTCGCCGGCCAGCACGGCGTGCAGTTCCAGTTGTTCGTCGTTGGTGCAGAAGGCCGGGCGCACCGGGTGGTCCTGCTCTCCATCGCCCACCTTGACCCGCCAGGGGATGATGCGGCCGTCTTCAGAGTGGCGGAAGACGCTGCAGCGGTGGGCCTCCAGATCGTTGAGGCTGCGCGGCACACCGTGCCGCTGCAGGTAGCTGGGGGCGGCGCAGATCACCATCTGCATGGGGAAGAGGGGCCGGGCGATGAGGCCTTCCTCCGGTGCCGCGCCCAGGCGAAAGCCCACGTCCACCCGTTCCTCCACCCAGTTGCTGCGCCGGTCGTCGAGCTGGATGTCCGGCTGCACCTCCGGGTAGAGGCGGCAGTATTCCTCGATCACCGGGCCGATGACCGATACGGAAACCGAGCGGGGGCCGACGATGCGCAGGGGCCCGGCCAGATCTTCCCGGGTCTGCCGGGCGCCGCTCAGGGCCTGTTGCAGGCCGAGCAGGGAGGGCCGGGCCGCCTCGAAGAAGCGCTGGCCTTCTTCCGTCAGGGACATGCTGCGGGTGGTGCGGTGAAAGAGCCGCACCCCCAGGTGCTGCTCCAGCTGGCCCAGGGCCTTGCTGGCGGCCTGGGGGGATATCTGCTGGGCCGCCGCGGCCTTGCTCAGGCTGCCCAGTTCCACGGTGTGGATGAAGGTGGCGATGGAGCGCAGTTCGTTGATGGCCATGGGGCTTTTCCGGGTTATTTACATCGAATGGTTGTAAATAATACAAACCATTTGGCGGTAGTTGGATGTTTGTTGCCCCGCTACAGTTCGTCCATCGCGTTTTTCGATGCGTCCCCATTCCCTTCAGGAGGATTCTCAAATGGACAACTTCACTTTCTTCAATCCCACCCAAGTCGAATTCGGCAAGGACAAGGAACAGGCCATCGGTCGCCATCTGGCCGAGCACGGCATCAAGAAGGTGCTGCTCTGCTACGGCAGCGAGCGCATCAAGCGGGACGGCCTCTTCTCCGTGGTCAGCAAGAGCCTGACGGAGCAGGGCATCGCCTTCGTCGAATGCGGCGGCATCGTCAGCAACCCGGTGATTTCCAAGGTGCGGGAGGCCATCGCCCTGGCCCGCGACCATCAGGTGGAGGCCATCCTCAGCGTCGGCGGCGGTTCCGTGCTGGACAGCTCCAAGGCCATCGCCGCCGGCGTGCCCTACGCCGGCGACGTGTGGGATCTCTTCATCGGCAAGGGCCGTATTGAGTCCGCCCTGCCGGTGTTCGACATCCTCACCCTGGCCGCCACCGGCAGCGAGATGAACAACGGCGCCGTGGTCACCAACGAGGCAACCCAGGAAAAGTTCGCCATCACCTCCGTGCATACCTATCCCAAGGTCTCCATCGTCAATCCGGCCCTGATGAAGACCGTCTCCCGGGATTACCTGGTGTATTCGGCGGCGGACGTCATCGCCCACGCCATCGAGGGCTATTTCACCGCCAAGGACGAGCCCCGCTTCCAGTCCCGCCTGGTGGAAGCCATCATCAACACGGTGATCGAAACCACCGAAACCCTGCTGGTCGACCCGGAAAACTACGAAGCCCGGGCCGAGTTCGCCTGGGCCGCCACCCAGGCCCTGAACGGCCTGCTCTATGCAGGGATCTCCGGCTACAGCTACCCCAACCACATGATCGAGCACTCCCTCTCGGCCCTCTTCAACGTGCCCCACGGCGCCGGCCTCTCCGTGGTCATGCCGGCCTGGATGAAGTGGTACCACAGCCGCAACCCGGTCCAGTTCCAGCGCTTCGCCAAGTACGTGTTCGGCGTGGAAACCGCCGAGCAGGGCATCGCCGCCCTGGAAAAGTGGTTCGACAAGATCGGCACCCCCACCCGCCTTTCCCAGCTGGGCATCACTGAGGCCGACCTGCCCAAGACCATCGACAACGTGCTGGGCAACGCGGTCCATTTCGGCGTGGCCGAGACCTATCCCCGGGAGGTGGTTGCCACCATTCTCAAGAGCGCCCTGTAAGCCTGGGCAGCCCGCCGGGCCTGGTTAGGGATTGCTGAGCCGGGGCCCTGAGTCCTGGCGCGGCAGTAATGAAAAGGCGCTGATTTCCGCGTGGAATCAGCGCCTTTTTTCGTTTCCAGCCCCTTGCCTGCCGGGGGGGGCTTGGTTTGCCGCGATGGGCCTACTTCTCCCGCCGCAGCATCCCCGTTACATCGACCCGCCGCAGAGCTTCCACTTCGGCCACGGTGGGCGGGGCGATCATGCGGGCGTGGCGGAAGACTTTCAGGTCCCAGCCGGTCTGGGCCCGCACTTCGTCCACGCTGGAGAAGGGGTAGTAGGCGTCGAGCCAGAATTCCTTGGTTTCCGGATGGGGCCGCAGGATGCCCAGGGTGGTGACGATGGCGGAAGGGCCGCCGCCGACGAAGCCGTAGCGGGCCCGGGCGTCGCCGCCTTCGAGATAGCCGGGGGAGGAGATGTAATCCACCTTGTCGACGAAGCGCTTGGCCTCGTGGGTGACCATGATGACCGTGCGCTTGGCGCCACTGGCGATGTCGTTGGCGCCGCCGGCGCCGGTGAGGCGGGTCTTGGGCGGGGTGTAGGTATCGCCCAGGCCGTTGCCCTTGCTGCGGTCCCAGATGCCCGTCGTATTGACGTTGCCGAACTTGTCCACCTGGGCGGCGCCGATCAGGCCCACGTCCACCCGGCCGGAGGCGACGAGAAAGCCCAGAGCGTCGAGGCCGCCGGTGAAGCTGGTGGCGTTGGCCGAGAGGCGGTTGCATTCGATGCCCCAGGGCAGGCCGCCGATGGGGGTGGCACCGTAGATGCCGCCTTCGGTCATGGAGCGGATGTTGGGGCCGTGGTGTTCCTGGGCGAAGTAGCCGGCCAGTAGCGACAGGCCGACACCGAAGATGGCCAGTTCGCCGTCCTTGATTTCCCGACCGGCGGCGATGGCCATCATCTCCTGGCGGGAGTAGCGCAGGGGCCCCTTGCGTTCGGCGGCCTCCGGGGCGGAGTCGGTGCGGGTGGCGGTTGCGGTGCTCATCAGGCGGCCCTCTCAGTCAGGGGAGTGGTATGCAAAGGGAAGTGGCGTCGTGGGCTGGCCGCCCTCGCGTGGCTCGCAGCTACGCAGGCTCGGTGGCTCATGCGGCCCTCTTCAGAATGTGATTTTCAGCTTGCAGCTGTTCCACCTTGGCCCGGTCCAGGATCCACTGGCGGTAGGGGTCCAGGAGGAAGCGGGTGGGGCTGTCTTCCAGTTTTGAGATGACGTCCTGGCCGATGAGGTTGAGGTAGGCATCCACGGTCTGGTAGGAAAAGATGTAGCGGTCGATGTAGCGGAAGGTGCCTTCTTCGGTGGCCAGCCATTCGTTCATCAGCTTCATGTGGGCTTCGTCCACGTCATGCACGCCGGGGGAGGCGGCGGGCCAGGCGGAGAAGGGCCACCACACCACGGCGTCCACGATCAGGCCGGGGATGCGCACCAGGTTGGGGTACTGGCGCATGCAGTCCGTGTCCACGATGTGGTCGGCCACCAGCACCAGGCGCTTGGCGGCCCGGGAGAGTTCGAAGCGGCTCCATTCGGAGCCGATCATGATGGCGTTGCCCTCCGGGTCGGCCAGGGTGACGTGGATCACCGCCAGGTCCGGCTTCAGGGGCGAGTAGGCGCCCAGGGTGCGGCCGGAGAAGGGGTCGGCGATCTCGGGAATCTTGCCCGTGGCCGGGTATTCCTCGGGGGCGAAGGCACTGCGCTGCTGGATGTCGGAGCCGATACAGGTGGTGGCGGGGACGAAGGGCCAGTTGAGGGCGCCGCCGAGAAAGCGCAGGGCCATGGCCAGGTTGGAGTAGTCCTCCAGGGCCAGCTTGCCTTCTTCGACAACGCGGCGCAGGCCGTTGGCAAAGCCGAAACCCTCCAGGCCGGAGAAGCCCACCTCGGCCTTGTCCACCGTGCCGGCAGCGGCCAGCAGGTTGAGCTGCTGGGTGTTGCAGTGGAACAGGGCGTGCAGGTTGCGCCGGCCCTGGCGCACCAGTTCGCGGCCGAAGGCGATGGCGTCGGCGCCCACCGGCAGGCCAGCGCCGCTGGCGTACTGGATGCCATCGCCGGCGTAGCGCTGGGCGGCTTCGGCCAGGGGCAGGAGTTTGTTAATGGACATGGCGGGGATTCCCTTGCGTGAGGTGCTGATCGGTGGCGACCTGAATGGTTTTGTCGCTGTGCTTGGGCTCGGCGGCAAGCAGGCCCAGGTCGGCGGCGAGGGCGCCGACCGGCTGGCCGTAGGGCGAGAGGCCGCGCAGGACGCCGGCTTTGTCGAAGAGGAAGACGCCGGCGGTGTGGTCCAGGGTGTAGCCCATGCTCTCGGAGGGCTGGCGTTCGGCCACCAGCTGCAGTTCCCGGATCAGGTCGGCGGTGGCGCCGTCGCCGCCCCACAGGCCGAGAAAGGGGCGGCCGCCCTGGGGAGCGAAGGCGGCTACGTATTCCCTGAGCAGAGCGGCGTGGTCCCGCTCCGGGTCCAGGGTGACGAAGAGCACCTGCACCTGGCGGCGCTGGGCGGCGGGCAGGGCTTCCACCGCGGCTTTCAGTTCGGCCAGGGTGGTGGGGCAGACGTCGGGGCACTGGCTGTAGCCCACCGCCAGGGCCACGGCCTTGCCGCGGAAATCGGCCAGGCGGCGCACCTTGCCGGCGGTGTCGGCGAGGCGGAATTCGGGGCGGCGGGGCAGGCCGGCAGCAGGCGCATCGGCTTGTAGCCGGGGCGCGTTGGCCGCCTGGGCGGCCCTGGCCCTGGCGCCGGCGAAGGGGTATTGCTCGTATTCGGCCTTGGCCACGTACTGGCCGAGGCGGCTGAAATCGGCGGCGGCCAGGGTGCCGGTATGGCGGTAGAGGAATTCGCCCCGGCCGTCGAAGAAGGCGAAGGAAGGGGTGGCGAAAGCGCCGAGCTGCCGTGCGAAGTCGCCCGCCGAGCCGCGCCGGCCGGCCAGATCGAGGATGGGCTCACTGCGGGCCAGGTCCACCTTGACGCTGCGGTAATGCCGGCTGAAGCGGGCCGTCACGCTTGGGTCCTGGAAGACCGTGCGTTCCATCTCCCGACAGCCGGGGCAGTCGGGCAGGGTGAAGGCGACGGCCAGCTTCCTGCCCTCGGCCCGGGCGGCCCGGGCCTCGGCCTGCAGGTCCGTGGCTTCCCGGGTGAAGAGTGGGGAGAAGCGGGCTTCCCCGGCGCCCGCCGCAGCGGAGGCCAGGGCAGCGAGGAGGGCCAGCAGGCCCAGGATGCGTGACGGTGACGGCATGGCGGATTTTCTCAGCGCACCCAGAAGAGGGCCTTGTGGCGCAGCTTGTCCAGGCCGGTCATGGCCAGCCAGGTGACGAGGCCGGTGTAGAGGATGCCGGCCACCATGCGCGGGTAGTCGGCGAAGTCGGCGTAGTACTGCACGAAGCGGCCCAGGCCGGCGTTGGCGCCGAACAGCTCGGCCACGGTCAGCAGGATGAAGGAGAAGCCCAGGCCCACGGCGGCGCCGGAGAAGATGTGGGGCAGGCTGGCGGGGAACACCACCTTCACCAGGGTTTCCAGGCGGGAGAAGCCCAGCACCCGGGCGTTGTCCCGGTGCCGGCCTTCCACCGCCAGGGCGCCGGCGGCGGAGTTCTGGAAGACGGGCCAGAAGGCGCCGATGAAGACGACGAAGGTGGCGGAGAGGTGGAAGGTGGGCAGCACGGCGATGGCGTAGGGGATGTACACCGTGGGCGGGATGGGAGCCGCCACCTTGGCGAAGGGGAACAGGCCGCGGCCGACCCCCGGCACGATGCCGGCCACCAGGCCGAGGGCGACCCCGGCGGCGACGGCCAGCAGGTAGCCCGGCGCCAGGATGAAGAAGGAGGAAACGGTGCCCTTCCACAGTTCCGGCAGGGATTCCCACAGGGCCTCGGCGACGATGCGGGGGCCGGGCAACAGGGGGTTGGCGTTCTGGTCGATGAAATAGGTGGAACCCTGCCAGGCCAGGAACAGCACGGCCCACAGGGCGACGGCTTCCCAGGCGGGGAGGCGGGAGAGGAGGGCCGGGAAAAGGCCGGAGTGGGGGGCAGAGCGGCCCTGCCGGGGCGTCTTGTCCACCAGGGGCGAGGCCAGGGCCTCGCCTTCCAGGGCTAGGGATTCGGACATGGATTTCTCCTTCACATCAGTTCAGTACGTTGGCCTTACGCCGCCGCCAGGCCGGACAGCACGTCCGCGTCCAGGCGTTCGGCGATGTCCTCGCGCAGGGCGTGGAAGGCCGGGGAGGCGAAGAGGCGGGCCCGGTTGCGGGGCCGCTCGAAGGGCACCTCGATCTGGGCCAGGACCCGGCCGGGGGAAGCCCCCAGCACCGCCACCCGGTCTCCCAGGTAGAGGGCCTCGTCCACGTCGTGGGTGACGAAGACGATGGTGCGGCGCGGGCTGGTGCTCTGCCACACTTCCAGCAGCAGGTCCTGCAGCTTGCCCCGGTTGATGGGGTCGAGGGCGCCGAAGGGTTCGTCCATCAGCAGCACCGGCGCTTCCAGGGCCAGGGCCCGGGCGATGGCGGCGCGCTGCTGCATGCCGCCGGAAAGCTGGAAGGGGTACTTGCCGGCGGCGTCCGCCAGTCCCACCCGGCCCAGATAGTCCCGGGCCTTCTCCCGGCGTTCGGCGCGGGAGAGCTTGGGGTGGGCCTTGGCCACGGCCAGGGCCACGTTGTCTTCCACCTTCAGCCAGGGGAAGAGGGAGTAGTTCTGGAAGACCACGGCCCGGTCGATGCCGGGGCCGGTGATGGTGGCGCCCTGCCAGGCCAGACGCCCGTCGGTGGGGGCTTCCAGGCCGGCGATGAGGCGCAGCAGGGTGGATTTGCCGGAGCCGGAAGGCCCCAGCAGGGTGAGGAACTGCCCCTCGGGCACTTCCAGGGCGACCCGGCGGAGGATGGTGTCTCCCTCGCCGTAGGCGAAGGAGACGTTATCCACCGCCAGACCGGTGGTGCGGGTCTGGGCGGCGTTGCTCACAGGGTGTCCCTTTCCTTGAATTCCTTGAGGCGGGCTTGGTAGAAGGCGTCCTTGGGATTTTCCCTGGCCAGGGATTCCAGGGCCTTCTGGTAGATGGAGAGTTCGAAGATGGGGGCCAGGGGACGCTTGCCCTCGATGAACTCGGAACCGATCATGGACAGCCAGAACTTCTCCACGCCCTTCACATTGGGGTCGCTGCGCTGTTCCAGGTTGGGGGAGTAGTAGCCCTTCTCCAGGATGGCCCGATCCAGCTTGATGTACTTGGCGATGGCGTCGATGGTCTCCTTGCGGTGCTCGGCGGCGTACTTCTCGGCCTGCAGCACGGCGCGCAGGAAGCGTTCCAGGGTGGCGGCGTCCTTCAGCTTGTTGCCGGAGACGATGACGCGGCAGCAGGGGTGGCCGGGGGAAAGGTCGCCGGAGCGCACCACCACCTTGAGGCCCTGCTGTTCGGCGCGCAGGTCATGGGGACCCCACACCAGGCCCGCATCCACCTGGCCGGACTTGACGGCCTCGATGACGGCGGGCGGGTTCTTCAGTTCGAAGATCTGCAGGTCGCTCTTCCAGTTGATCTTGGCGTCCTTCAGGGCGCCGCGCAGCACGGCGTCGCCGGAGGCCAGGCGCACCGTGGCGACCTTCTTGCCCTTGAGGTCGGCGAGGCTGCGGATGGTGCCGGCCAGCTCGGGCTTGACCACCAGGGCCGCGTCCTGGCCCATGATGCCGCCGATGATCTTGATGTCCGAGCCCTTGGAGTAGAACAGCAGGGGCGCGGTGGTGCCGAAGGTGCCCACGTCCAGCTTGCCGGCGATGACGGCGTTGATGCCGTCGGCGGAGTTCTGGAATTCCACCAGTTCCACCTCCAGGCCTTCCTTCTTGAAGAAGCCCTGTTCCTGGGCGACGAAGTACTTGGCATGGCCGGTGACGGGCAGGTGGCCCACTTTGAGGGTCTCGGCCTGGGCGCCGGCTGCAGCGGCAGCCACCGCCAGGGCCGCCAGCAGACGCTGGGGCAGGCGCTTGAGGAAGCGGGAGGTACGGGTATTTTTCATGGAAGCTCCTGGCTCGATTCGTGAATGGACGGTGCCACTATAGAAAAGCTGGCTAATAACCGAAAAATAATAAATTAAGATTTAAATAGTTCGTTTGGCTATATATTGGGCAAGCCGACACTCGAGGGGCAGCGTTCAGGCGGCCTGCCGCTGATGTTCCGGCAAGGGGTCGAAGCCTGCGTGGGGGGCGGGAGCTGCAG
>NZ_JBXAST010000073.1:0-15750 GCF_058809645.1 Azospira sp. MPR-E4
GCCGCCCCCCGGCCACAGCACCAACCTGGTGGGCGTGCCCTCGGGCCTCCTGGCCAGCCCCGCCTTCAACGAGCACCCCCTGCGCCTGCACATCAGCGGCGTGCGGGAAACCAGCCCGGCCCTCTTCCGCATGCTGGAAGATTCCACCTGCGCCGAGGAGGCCATGGACGCCTTCCAGAAATACATGGCGGCCGTGTTCGGGGTGAACGAGGGGCCGGAGCGACGGCCCCGGGACGACGGCACAGCGCGCCCCGGCCCCCGCCTCTTCCGCTCCAGCTACCGGCGCCTGCTGCAGGGCTGGGGTTTCGATGCCAACAACCCGGAAGGGGCGGTGCTCAAGGGCTGGGTGGAAAGCCGCTTCGGCCTCCTGCCCACCTTCCACAAGGAGCCCCTGGGCCGCTATCCCTCCCGGGCCTGGATGACCTATGTGGAAGAGAAGATGTGCGCCCGCTTCCACAACAACTCCATCCAGCTGCAGCTGGACCTGCTCTACGAGTACTGCCAGTGGATGCTGGCCCGCTACATCTTTCCCAGCCGCCGCCACCTGACCCTCTACCGGGGCGTGAACGACCTCTCCGAACACCACGTGGTCAGCACCCTGTCGCGGCGGGAAGCCATCGTGCGGCAGAACAACCTGATCTCCTTCACCGACGACCGGGAGGTAGCCGACCAGTTCGGCGACACCATCCTGGAAGTGCAGGTGCCCCTGGTGAAGATCCTCTTCTTCAACGGCCTCCTGCCCGGCCCCGTGCTCAAGGGCGAAGGCGAATACCTGGTGATCGGCGGCGATTACCGGGTGCAGATGAGCTACTACTGAAGGAGCCTGCGCCGTGTTCCTCACCCAGCCCCGCCATCCCCCCGCCCCGTCCGGCTCCCTGCTCGACCGGGTGCGGGCCGCCTACCTGGGCTTTGCCATCGGCGACGCCCTCGGCGCCACGGTGGAGTTCCTCACCCCCGGCGAAATCGCCGCCCAGTACGGCGTGCACGAACACATCACCGGCGGCGGCTGGCTGCGCCTGAAGCCCGGCCAGATCACCGACGACACCCAGATGAGCCTGGCCCTGGGCGACGCCATCCTGGAACACCCGGAATGGAACCTCACCTGCGTCGCCGAACACTTCCTCGCCTGGCTGAAAACCAAGCCCATCGACGTGGGCAACACCTGCCGCCGCGGCATCGTCCGCTACATGCACAAGGGCACACTGGAATCCCCCTACAGCGACGGCGACGCCGGCAACGGCGCCGTCATGCGCAACCTGCCGGTGGTCATCGCCACCCTGGGGGACGACGACGCCTTTGCCCGCTGGAGCCTGGAACAGGCCCACCTGACCCACAACCATCCCCTCTCCGATGTGGCCACCCTGACCCTGGGCTGCATGACCCGGGCCCTGCTGCGGGGCGAAGGCAAAGAGCGGGCGCGGCAGCTGGCCGATGCCCTGGTGGCCGGCCATCGCAACTTCCGTTTCGATCCCTACCCCAAGCGGGCCACCGGCTATGTGGTGGACACCCTGCAAACCATCTGCCACGCCTTCTTCAGCACCGACAGCTTCGAAGCCTGCCTGGTGAAGACGGTGAACCTGGGAGGCGACGCGGACACCAACGGCGCCCTGGCCGCCATGCTCGCCGGCGCCCACTACGGCGAGGCCGCCATTCCCTTCCGCTGGCTGCGGCGCCTGGACCGGCACGCCCGCATGGCCGTGGAAGCCCAGGCGGCGGGCCTGCTGGCCCTGTCCCAGCGCCGCGCCGCCCCCTGAGCCATTCCCCGGCCCCCCCTCCCGGGGGTCGGCAGCCGGCGCCATATGCGCTATGGTTACGTCTCTTACGGCGCAACCCCCAAGGGCATTTCCCATGACCACCGGCTCCAGCGATCAGCACCAGGTATTCGAACAAATCGGCAAGATGACCCGGGACCTGCACGAAACCCTGCAGGCCCTGGGCCACGACAAGGCCCTGGAACGCACCGTGGACGCCATTCCCGACGCCCGGGAACGGCTCAACTACGTGCTCTCCATGACCGAACAGGCTGTCTCCCGCGTGCTCAACGCCGTGGACAGCATCAGTCCCACCCAGGACCGGGCCCAGGAAGGCGCCCGCCAGCTCCTCGCCGACTGGGAGCGGGTGGCCGACAAGCGGAAGGATTCCCGGGACTACCAGGAAACCCTGGCCCGCACCCGGGCCTACCTGCAGCAGAGCGACGCCGAGGCCGCCGCCAACAAGGCCCAGCTCACCGAAATCATCCTGGCCCAGGAATTCCAGGACCTCACCGGCCAGGTCATCAAGAAAATCGTGGACCTGGCCCAGGACATGGAAAGCCAGCTCCTCACCCTGCTCGCCCGCACCGCCCCCGGCGAAGGCAAGCAGTCCAAGGACGGCCTCCTCAACGGCCCGGCCATGGATTCGGACAAGAACCAGAAACAGGCCTTCGGCTCCCAGTCGGAAGTGGACAACTTCCTCGAAAGCCTGGGGTTCTAGAACGGGGAAGCCGCCGCCATGCCCGCCTCCCCCCTGCTGCGCCGCAGCCTCATCCTGATCGCCGTCCTCGCCGGCCTCTACCTGGTCGGCATCACGCCGCGGGATCTGTGGGGCATGGGCAAGGATTACTGGGCCAGCTTCATGGACAGCTCCCGGGAACTCTCCAGCGACAAGGAGCGCCACGAAGTGGCCGGCGCCCTGCGGCAGCAGGCGGAGAAGGTCGGACAGATGGAAGGGGTGGTGCCCGGCGATAGCGAAGCCCAGAAAGACCTCCAGGCCGCCCGGCGCCAGGTGCTGGAAGACCGGGCCAACGCCCTGGAACAGCACAAGGACGCCATCCTGCGGGGCGACACGGAAAGCATGAAACGCCAGGTGGCGGAAAACGCCCGCAAGTCGGCCGGCAACTATTGAACGTCGACAACAAGGAAGCACCGGCAAATTCATCGCCCCCCTGTCCGGACGCACGCACCAGGACAGCCGTGCAAGTGCTTCATGAAGGACAAAAGCGAGGAATTTTTGTATCTTTGCCCTTCCCCATCCCGTCCGCTCCGTCCATGTCGCCCCTCTTTCTCGACGACCTAGCCCCCGGCCAGCGTTTCACCACGCCGGGCGTTACCCTCACCGAAGCGGAGATCATCGACTTCGCCTGGCGCTACGATCCCCAGCCCTTCCATCTGGATGTGAACGCCGCCGCGGAATCGCCCTACGGCGGGCTCATCGCCAGCGGTTTCCAGAGCCTGGCCCTGGCTTTCCGCCTGTTCATCCAGAGTGGCATTTTCAGCCGCTCGAGCATCGGCTCCCCGGGCATCGACGAGCTGCGCTGGCTGGCGCCGGTGCGGCCCGGCGATACCCTGCATACGGAAATCGAGGTGCTGGAGGTGAAGCCCTCTTCCTCCAAGCCGGACCGGGGCATCGCCCGCCTCAGGTACGTGGCGGCCAACCAGCGCGGCGAGGCGGTGCTGAGCTTCATCGTCATGCACCTGCTCAAGCGGGCCGACGCGTGAAGCCGGAGGACCTGCAACTGCTGGTGACCCGGGAGATGCCCTTCGGCAAGCACAAGGGCACGCTCATCGCCGACCTGCCGGGCAACTACCTCAACTGGTTCGCCCGGGAGGGCTTTCCCCCCGGCGAGATCGGCCGGCTGCTGGCCCTGATGCAGGAGATCGACCACAACGGCCTCTCCCATCTGCTCCAGCCCCTGCGCCAGGGGCGCTAGCGGCGCCAGAACACAGGGCCCCGGCGGGGCCCTTTTCTTTTCAATGGATGTTGAAGCAGCCCGCCGTCTCGGCGTCGTCGCCCAGGCGCGCCAGTTCGCGCCGGATGTGGCGCAGCAGCTGGCTGCCCACGGGCAGGCAGTCCTTCGGCCGCACCTGCCAGCCGTCGGCGCCGGGGCTGATGTCGGCCACGGTCTCCGCCAGCATTTCCGGGATGCCGTCCTCGATGCCGTAGTAGCGCTCGATCCAGCGGATTCGATGGAAGGGGGCGGCGGCCAGGAGGGCCGGATGCTGGGTCAGGGCGGCGGCGATGACCCGGTCGATGGCGACGGAGATGGAGACGCCCGGGTTCTCCGGCAGCTCGTGCAGGATGGCCAGGATGCCCTCCCCCTCCGGCGGCGCCGCCAGGGTCAGGCCGCACAGGGAGGGCCGGCCGCCGAGGCGGTAGCGCACCAGCAGCATGGGGCTCAGGCCACCGCGCAGTCCAGGGCGGCCTCAAGGGCCACCGCCACTTCGGCCAGGGACCGGTCGATGACCGTGATGCCCTGCTCGGCGATGAAGCGCAGTTCGTTGCGGGTCAGCTCCGCCGCCGGCAGCACGGCGAAGTGGGGGCCGGCGGAGCGCTTCATCACCTGGCGCGCATAGGTGCGGGTCAGCTGATCGCGGAAGCGGCTGCCGAAGAAGACGAAACCCCGGCTGGTGCGGCGGCTTTTCACCGCCTCGGGGATGGGGGTCTGGATGTCGATCTCCGTCAGCACTTCGACGAAGTCGGAATCGGAGATGATGAAGTTGCCCGCCGGCTGCACCCCGCCCAGGGGCTTGTACACCAGGGTACGGCAGGCCGCCGCCCCGGCCTCGGGCAGGGGGGCGCCGGCGGCGTCGTAGCAGAGATACCAGCCTTCCCGCACCTCGGCCCGGCTGACACCCTGGATCTGGGCCCAATCACTGTTGCCGGCGAAGGCACCGGCCAGCGCCGTGTCGTAGCCCGTGTCCACCACCAGGGGCGGCGCCAGGCGGGCCAGCAGGCGGTAGAAGGCGGGCACTTCGGCCGGGGTGGCGAAGGCCTCCAGCATCAGCTTGCGCAGGGTCTTGCGATGGCGGAAATTCTCGATGTACTGGGCCGTGGCCGTGGGGTTGCGGCGGATGCGCGAAGGCACCGTGGCCCGCTTGGAAAGGAAGGCGGCGAGAGCCTCCGGCGCCAGGGGCAGGGCGGCGTTGGCCGGTGCCAGCAGCACCGCCTCGGCCCCCAGGTAGGGAATCAGGGCGCCGCTGCCAAGACCGTCGGCAACGGTGGCGAGCAGACCGTCGGTGCTGTCGGCGCCCATGGTCTTCACTCCTCGCTCAGCTTGGCGGCTTCGATGGTGATGGGCATGGGGGTGTCCACCGCCATCTCCGGCAGCTGCAGCTTCCAGCCGTTGCCCAGGGTGATCTGGCCGCCCCACAGGGTGGCCTTCTCGGTGAACACCACGTCCTGCTCCAGGTCCTTCTTGGGGACGTAGACCGACAGGTTGCCGTTCTTGTCCTTGCGCAAGGTGATTTTCATGTTGCCCTCTCCCACTTGGTCTAAAGATTCGATTTCGCGTCCCTTCATGCCGACCAGGCAGCCCCGGTCCACGAAGTCCACGCCGTAGATGTAAAACTGCTGCAGAAAGGTGCCGATACTGGTGACGTAGCCCACGTCCCCCTTGTGCACCAGCACCTCGCCGATTTCCCTGAGGGGATAGGTGCCGTCGTTCTTCACATACTTCCGGGCGACGACCTTCTCGCCGAAATGGAACTGGGGCGGGCCATCCAGTTCCACCACATCGCTGTCCCGGGCCGACATGATCCCGGCCTCAGCCCTTGTGGCTGGAGCAGCCAGCCATGGCACCCTGGGGCGCCTGGTCCCGCTTCATGAAGGTGACCACGCCGACGCCGCCCGCGGCGGCACCGTCACCGGCCCCGCAGCCGCAGACGTGGGGGCCGTTGGGGTTGGTGAAGGAGAGGCCGGAGGAAGAGGGGCTTTCCTTGAAGTCGATGGTGTAGCCGTGCAGCAGGCTGCAGCTCTCGGCGGTGAGGAACAGGAGGGCCCCGTTCTGCTCGATCACCGTGTCGCCGGGCGTCGGCGTCTCGGCCACGGTGAAGCTGGAATCGAAGCCGGAACAGCCGCCGGGCTTGACCGAGAGGCGGAAACCGGCGGACGCCGAGCCTTCGCCGAAACGCACCATCTGGCGCATGTACTTGGCGGCGCGGGGGGTGATGTTGACGCACATATCCTTACCTCCGGAGGTGGGGGATTTCTTTGTTTAGCCACAGAGGGCGTCCCCCAAGGGGATGTCCTCTGTGGCTGTCTTCACGCCTGGTAGCGCGGCACGCTCTTGTCCACGACGATGCAGTCGGCCGGGCAGGCGGCGATGCACTGGGGATCGTCGTAATGACCGATGCACTCGGTGCAGCCGTCGGCCTTGATGGCGAAGAGGCCGTTCTTCTCGTAGATGGCGTCGTTGGGACATTCCTGTTCGCAGGCACCGCAGGCGGTACAGGCGGAGGCGTTGATCTTGTAGGCCATGATGGGCTCCTTGTCTTAGGGGGTGACGGATGGGTTGGATGGCCTCAGGCGACCAGGCTGGTGGCGCCCTGGCGCCGCTCCAGACGCTGCTGGAACCAGGCCAGGGCCGAGGCTTCGATGTATTCGTGGGCGTAGTCCTGCACCGGCTCGATGCCCGCGGCCTGCAGTTCCTTCATGGGGCAGTGGCCGATCTTGGCCACCAGCACGGCGGCGCAGTCCTGGAGGGCGTCGAGGATGGAGGGCATGGCCTCCTCTTCCTCGTAGCCGCCGGCGCAGTAGTGCTCCACCTTGCGATGGCCGACAAACTTGGCGCCGGCAGCGGAGACTTCGTACACCTGGAACTCGCTGGCGTGGCCGAAGTGCTGGTTGATGCGGCCGCCGCCCTTGGTGGCCACGGCCACCAGGGCCTTCTCCGAAGCGCCGGCCAGGCCGGCCTTCTTCTCCGCTTCGGCGGCACGCTGATCGGCCCGCTCCTTTTCGACGAAGTCCCGGTAGGCCTGGCGGGCGGTGGGGTCGTAGGTGGTACCGATGGCGTCCAGCTTGTCGCTGGTGAATTCCTGGCTGCGGTCCTCCCCCAGCATGCCGACGGCGTCGGCGCGGCACTGGCGGCAGTGGCGCATCAGCTTCATGTCGCCCTCGCACTCGTCCTGCAGGGCCTTCAGTTCGGCGGCGGTGGGGCCGCGCTGGCCGGTGAGGCCGAAGTGGGTGCCGTGGGCCGGGTCGGAAATGAGCGGCATGATGTTGTGCAGGAAGGCGCCCTTGGCCTTCACCACCTTGTTCACTTCCTTCAGGTGATGGTCGTTGATGCCCGGGATCAGCACCGAGTTCACCTTCACCAGGATGCCGGCGGCGGTGAGCATCTCCAGGCCCAGCATCTGCCGCTCGTGCAGGATCTTCGCCGCTTCCAGGCCGTGGTAGCGCTTGTGGTTGTGGAAGATCCAGGGGTAGATGTGCTGGCCCACTTCCGGGTCCACCATGTTGATGGTGATGGTGACGTGGTCCACGTTGAATTTCTTGATGGTCTCCACGTGGTCCGGCAGGGCCAGGCCGTTGGTGGAGAGACAGAGCTTGATGTCCGGCGCGCTCTGCTGGATCAGCTCGAAGGTCTTGAAGGTCTTGGCCGGATTGGCCAGAGCGTCGCCCGGGCCGGCGATGCCGACCACGGAAAGCTGGGGAATCTCGGCGGCCACCGCCAGCACCTTCTTGCCCGCCATTTCCGGGGTCAGCTTCTCGCTCACCACGCCGGGGCGGGATTCGTTGGCACAGTCGTACTTGCGGTTGCAGTAGTTGCACTGGATGTTGCAGGCCGGGGCCACCGCCACGTGCATGCGGGCGAAGTGGTGGTGGGCCTCGCTGCTGTAGCAGGGGTGGTCCTTCACCTTCTCCCAGATGTGGGCGGGCATGTCGGCCGGACCTTCGCCGGAGCCGCAGCTGGAGGAGCTGCAGCCACCGGCGGACGCGGCGCCGCTGTGGGCGGAAGCGATGGGGATGATGCGGCGGGAAGCCGGGGCTCCTGCCGCCGTTCCACTCATGCCGCTCATGCCAGTTTGGGCGCTCGGGTTCTGCATGGTCCGCTCCTGTCGGGGTTGGGGCTCGTTGTCTCGGGGCCCTTGACTGCAGGCCCTGCAACACCCCTAGAGCAACCCATGTGCCAGGTCCGGAATTTCAATTTTTATTGCGAGTAAACAATCACTTGGGCAACCGGTGTCGGCTTTTGCCCTTTGTCGCGGACACGACGCCCCTGTATCGAAGCCGACAATGGCCCGGGACGCCGAGCGCCCCTCGCTGTGCCGCCGAAACCCGCGTGGATAGGGCATCTCCAAGGCATGACCGGCACTGGCACAGTTCTCGCACTGGTGGTGACGTCATTCAATCCAACCTACTTATCCCTTGAGGCTGCCATGACCCAAAACGCCGTACTCTCCAAACTCTCCGGCAAACTGCTCTCCCCCCTCATCAGCGGCCCCACGGGCAAGGCCGGGCGCTTCGGCTTCCGCGGCGAACTGGGCCTGGAATTCCCGGAAAGCGTCGCCGGCGAAGCCCGTCCCCCCATCACCAAGGCCGACCAGGTGATCCTGGCCGCCGAAGGCGAACAGCTGGTGTTCTTCGCCGCCCACGTGGACTCCCTCGCCCACCTGGACCATATCGTCGCCATGATGGGCGATTCCCTGGTGCCCGCCGGGAAGTACTTCCTCTTCGCCGGCAACGTGGACTTCTCCAAGAAGTACGCCGTGGAAGTGGGCGGTGTCAGCTGGAACGTGTATCCCCTGGACGAAGCCACGGTGTGGAATGAGCTGCTGGACCTGCTCTACCTGGAACGCAGCGACCTGAAGAAGGCCTCCGCCGAAGCCAAGGTGGACGCGGTGGTGGATGCGGCGGCCAAGTACAACGGCAAGCTGCCGGTGATCCCCTACGCCCAGGCCCTGGCCGAAATGGGTCCGGTGAAGGTGGCCGAGAACCGCCCCGTCTGATCTCTCCTCGGTCCGCACCCTGCCCCCGGGGCGCGGACCTTTTGCTTACGTCGCTCCCGCCGGCGGCCGTTCCCAGCCACGGGTGCAAGCCAGGGCCGGCCTTCCGGCCGGGAGTGGCGTATCCCTTTTTGACGCTTCCCGACGGCAACGGCCATGGCCCACGTCATCTTCTACGAAAAGCCCGGCTGCGGCGGCAATGCCCGGCAGCGGGCCCTGCTCCAGACCGCCGGCCACACCCTGACGGTGCGCGACCTGCTGGGCGAGCCATGGACGGCAGCCACCTTGCTGGCCTTCCTCGAGCCCCTGCCGGTGAGCGAGTGGTTCAACCGGGCCGCTCCCCGCCTCAAGAATGGTGAAGTGCAGCCCGAAACCCTGGGCCGGGAAGATGCCCTGGCCCTGCTGCTGGCCGAGCCCCTGCTGATCCGCCGCCCCCTGTTGCAGGTGGGCGAGGAACGGCGGGTGGGCTTCGACACGACCGCCATCGCCCAATGGATCGGCCTGGAAGGCGCAGGGGATAAGGATGTCAGCGAGGGCTGCCCCAAGGGCGAAGAGCACCGGCCCTGTCCGCCGCCCACGGTCTAGAATCACCGTCCCATAAGGCCCTCCGGGCATCTCCCGGATGAGCCGCGCCCTGCCCCGCGCCCCGCCCGAATTCCGCCAAGGACCCGGCCCGGGGTGGCGAACCACCCGGCCGACCTGGCGCACCGATCGCTATGGACGAGGTGCGCCGGAAGCTACAGGCGCTTCACCTCGATATTGAATTTCTTCAGGGCGTAGCCGATCTGCCGCGGCGTCAGGTTGAGCAGGCGGGCCGCCTTGGCCTGGACCCAGCCGCAACGTTCCATGGCCTCGATCAGCCGTTCCCGTTCCGAGACGAAGGCGTCGCTGCCTTCGGCCAGGTCGTCGTCGCCGTAGTCGGGCGGTGCCGCCGCAGGCATGGCCGGCCGGGCCGGCGCCGCCACCACCGGAATGGGGTCGCGGAAGTGAACCGGCTGGGATTGGGGCTGGATCGGCTCCCGGGCCGGGAAGGTGGTGTGGCCGCCGGGATGGGTGCCCGGCATGTCCATCACCGGATGGCAGGCCCGGGAGGCGGAGGATTCGAGCAGCACGGAGGAGAAGCACTGGCCTTTCTGGCAGCGCATGTCCGACTCCCGGATGAGGGCGCCCCGGGTCATGGTGGCGGCCCGCTCGATGCAGTTCTCCAGCTCCCGCACGTTGCCCGGCCAGTTGCAGTGCTGCAGGATCTCCACCGCACCGGGCGTGATGGTCAGCTTGCGGTTGTTCTCCCGGTTGAAGCGGGAAAGGAAGAAGTCCACCAGCAGGGGGATGTCCTCCTTGCGCTCCCGCAGGGGCGGCAGCAGGATGGCCACCACATTGAGGCGGAAATAGAGGTCGGCGCGGAAGTCGCCCTTCTGCACCATTTCCTCCAGGTTGCGGTTGGTGGCGGCCACCAGGCGGAAGTTGGCCTTGTGGGTCTTGTTGCCGCCGACCCGCTCGAACTCGTGCTCCTGCAGGACGCGCAGCAGCTTGGCCTGGAAGGAGGAGGAAATGTCGCCGATCTCGTCCAGGAACAGGGTGCCGCCGTCGGCCATCTCGAAGCGGCCCTTGCGCTCGGCGGTGGCGCCGGTGAAAGCGCCCTTCTCGTGGCCGAAGAGTTCGGATTCGAGCAGGGTCTCCGGCAGGGCGGCACAGTTCACCTTGACGAAGGGACCCTTGGAACGGGGCGACAGATAATGGATGGCGTGGGCGATGGCCTCCTTGCCGGTGCCCGACTCGCCCCGCAGGAGGATGGTGGAGTTGCCCGGTGCCGCCTGGTGCACGTCGGCGAACACCTCCTTCATGCGCTTGGAGCGGCCGATGACGTTTTCCACGTCGTACTTGCCCTGCAACTGCTTCTGCAGGCGGTGGGTCTCCAGCATCAGCTGGGCCCGCTCGGCGGCAATGGCCTGGTGCAGCTTGAAGGTCTGGCCCACCAGGCTGGCCACCAGGGACAGCAGGCGCACGTCCCGGTCGAAGCTGGCGGGCTTGGAGGCGCCGGGAGGCCGGTCCACGCTGAGCACGCCCACCACCTCGCGGCCGATCTTCACCGGTACGGCGATGAGGGCCACCCCGGCGCACTGGGACAGGTCCCGGCCGGTACGGTTGATGAAGACCGGGTCGGCGGTGATGTCGGGCACCACCATGGGGCTGCCGTGCTTGAGCACCTGGCCGACAATGCCGCTCTCGCTGTCGAGGATGATGTCTTCCTGGACGGCAAAAGGCACCCCGGCTGCACCAAGTACGTGCAGTTTTCCTTCGCCCTGCACCATGCTGACCATGGCATGCCTCATGTGGAGGTGGGTCAGCATGACGTTGAGCGCCTCCCGCACCGACTTCTGGAAGTCCAGCGAGGAGGTGAGAATCTTGCTGATCTCATAGATGGTGACCAGTTCCAGGTCAGCATCCCGATCCAGTTTTGTTGCCGTCATAACCAGCTCCTGAAGAGTTCTTCTGCCTCCCCCGCGAACTCTTTTTCTTGTGCCTGAATCAGAGCAGGTTCCATGCCACGATCGTGACCTAATTCACGCCTGGCCCCCGTCGTCGCCGCCCACCACCTCCACCCGGTTGCGGCCGCCCGCCTTGGCCCGGTAAAGGGCCTGGTCGGCCCGGGCGATGAGGGCATCGGCTTCGTCCCCCTCGCCCCGGTAGCTGGCCAGGCCGACGCTGACGCTGACCGCAATCTCCAGCACCACGTTGCCGGGCAGCACCACCCGCACCGGCGCCGCGCCGACAGCCGCCCGCAGGCGCTCGCCCACGGCCGCCAGGTCCTCCTCCCGGGTCTGGGGCAGGATCACCAGGAATTCCTCGCCGCCGTAGCGGATCGGCACGTCGGCCTTGCGGATGGTGTCCATCAGGCGCCGCGCCGTCTCCCGCAGCACCTGGTCCCCCGCCGGGTGGCCGTGGCTGTCGTTGATGCGCTTGAAGTGGTCGATGTCGAGCATGGCCACCGCCAGTTCGATCTCGTGGCGGCGCGAGGCGTAGGCCGCCTCGTCGAGCCGGGCCAGGCCGTAGCGGCGGTTGCGGCAGCGGGTCAGGGGATCGGTGACGGCGCCGGTGTAGTTGCGGGAATTTTCCACCGCCAGGGTCAGGTGGCCGCCCAGGTTGGCCAGCAGTTCCTCGTCGGCCTGGACCCGGGAAGCCCCTTCCATGCTGCACACCAGGAGGCCGGAGAGGCGGCCGCCGCTGCCCAGGGGCACGGCGAAATGCAGGGCGCCGCCGCCCACGCCCAGTTGCAGTTCCAGGCTGGCCACCGCCGCCTGGGCCATGGACAGGGGAAAGCCGTCCAGGGCCTCCCGGGCCAGGGGCTCCTGGCCCAGCAGGGCCGGCGCCAGGGCGCCTTCGCCGGTGAACAGGGCCTCGCTGCGGTCACTGGCGCAGACCCAGGTGCCGTCGGCCGATTCGGCGAAGAAGGCGACGAAGGCCGGCGCCAGCTTCTGTTCCAGGACCCGCACCACGGTGGAGGCCACCGCCGACATTTCCATGTTGCGGGAGACCTCCACCACCAGGGTGTACAACAGGCCCGACTCCAGGTTGGAGGATTCAAGACGGGCCACCTGGTCCTCGATGCGGTCCACCATGTGGTTGAAATGGGCCGCCAGATGGCCCAGTTCGCCCCGTTCGGCCACCGGCGCCCGGGCCTGCAGGTCGCCGCCGGCCAGGCGCCCGGCCGTATCCACCAGCACCTCCACCGGCTCCAGCACGGAGCGGCGGAACAGCCAGTAGATCAGCACCAGGGACACCAGGCCGCAGGCCAGGCCGATCAGCAGCAGGCCGCGGCGCCGCTCGGCGGCAGCCTGATTGAGGGGAGTCAGGTCGAAATCCACCAGCACCAGGCCCCGCAGCTTTTCCCCCGGGTCCTGGTGGCAGCCCTTGCATTCGGGACGGGCCGGCACGGCGCTGACCACCCGCAGCCAGTGCTGGCCCGCCGCGTCCACCACCGCCCGGGTGACGGGAAACTGTTCGGGCACCATGCCGTCGCAGCCGGGGCAGGCCGGGTTGCCGGCCACCTCGATGCTGCCGCCGCGCAGGGAGGGGTCGGTACTGGCCTTGACGCTGCCGTTGCGGGCCAGCACGGAAATGCGGCCGACGCCGGCCGTCTCGATGTAGGTGGAAGCTTCCCGGGTGACGCCGTCCCAGGCGGCGGCGCCGCCGCCGGCCAGCATGCGCCGCACCAGGCCCTCGGCCACCAGGCTGGAAATCTTGTGGGCGTGGGCCGTGTGCTGTTCGCCGTAGAGGCGCTCCTCCTGCCGGGTCACCAGCCAACCCACCACCACCAGGGCCGCCACCAGCACCAGCATGGCGCCGACGCCGATGCGCACGGAAATGCGCTGCCACCAGGGCACATGTCCGGGCACCTCCCGGCCGGGGTACGCTCCTGCCACCACGATCCCACCTCCCTTGATCCCGCCGGGTTGTTCCCGGTTCTAGGCGTTTGGCATTGTACGCCGGCCGCAGCGCGGGAGGGTCATGGCAGCACGTTGGTCAGGCGCCCTCCGCCTCCGCCAGGTGGGCCAGCAGGGCATCCACCACCCGGGCATCGAAACGGCTGCCGCGGCCCAGGGCAAGCTCCCGCAGCCCCTCTTCCCGGGAACGGGCGGCCCGGTAGGGGCGGTGGGAAATGATGGCGTCGAAGACGTCGGCCACGGCGATGATGCGGGCTTCCAGGCAGATCTCCTCGCCCGCCAGCCCCTGGGGATAGCCGCTGCCGTCCACCCGTTCGTGGTGCTGGTGCACCATGTCGGCGATGGGCCAGGGAAAATCGATGCCGCACAGGATTTCGTAACCCACCTGGGGGTGGTAGCGGATGATTTCCAGTTCCGGCGGCGACAGCTTCCCCGGCTTGCCGAGAATGTCGAGGGGGACGGAGATCTTGCCGATGTCGTGGATGCGGGCGCCCAGCTGCAGCCCCTGGCGCTGCTCTTCATCAAGCTCCAGGCGGCGGGCGATGGCCTCGCACAGGGTCGCCACCTGGTTCTGGTGGCCGGCGGTGTAGGCGTCCCGCTTCTCGATGGCCAGGGCGATGGCATCCACCGTCCGGCTGAAGGAGGCCGCCAGCTGGGCACTGTGGTGCAGGGCCGCTTCCTGGGCGGCGCGCAGGGGCGTCAAATCCTCGTGGGCCACCACGGCCCGGATCGGGCCGCCATCGTCGGGGAAAGGGGAAACGGTGAGCAGGAACCAGCGGCGCTCCGTGGGCGAGTGGCAGGGATACTCGATCTGGAACTTGGGCGACCGCCCCTTGAGCACGGCCCGGATGCCGCCGGCAATGCGGCGGGCCAGCTCCATCTCTTCGGCACTGCACCGGGCGCAGGGCTGGCAGCCCTGCATGCCGTCGAGCAGCTGCAGGTAGTTGAGGCCCAGGCCGTAGCCGGGGGAACGGCCGCAGTTGCTGTCGGCGAAGCGTTTCCAGGCCTCGTTCACCGCCACGATGGTGCCGGCCCCGTCGAGCAGGGCGATATGGGCGGTCATGGCGTCCATGATGGGCCGGAAGCGGGCTCCGGCTTCCTCGAATGGCGGCCTGGCAACGGGGTCCTCCAGGGACGGGAGGGGTTCGCAGAGTGTCATGATGGCTTGGCCTATTACTTATGGCTTAGTTCATCATACGCCTTTGATGCGGCCAAACCAGCCCTTGCGGTAGCCGCCCGGCGGACTAGAATGCGGCCCGTTGCCCGGCCGCCCGGCCGGCTCCCCAACCTGCCCGGCAGCACCCGGAGAACGACCATGAAGATCAACGACATTCCCCTCGGCGGACGTTTCGTCCTGGAAGGCCAGACCTACGTCAAGACCGGCCCCATGATGGCCCGCGGCGAAGGCGGCGAAACCCGGGTGGTGCCCCGCTACATGGTGCTGCAGGCCGCCGACGGCGCCGTTGCCGGCACCCCTGCCGCTGCCGCGCCGGCGGCGGACCGGGCCGCCCTGGGCCAGGCCTGGTCCCGCTTCTACGCCGAATGCCGCCAACTGGTGCCGCCCCAGGCCCAGGGCCAGCTGGAAGCCGCCCGGCAGCGCTTCCTCGCCGCCAGCGGCCTGGAGGACGGGCAATAGGGCCGGCCACGGGAAATGCCGGGAGCGGAAACAGGACGGAAGGGAAAAGGGACGGCGGAAATGAAAATGGACACCCGGAGGTGTCCATTTTCTGAAACTTGGCGCGCCCGGCGCGATTCGAACGCACGACCCCTGCCTTCGGAGGGCAGTACTCTATCCAGCTGAGCTACGGGCGCAAAAGGGACGGCAAGAATACCCGGTTTTTCCCCGGGCGTCCATGCCCGCCCTTGGGATCACTCTGACTTTGCGGATATAATTCGCCCCTCGCACCCTCCCCCCGGCATGAAATAAAAGGAATTTTCCCCATGGCTGACCAACAAGACCACTCCAGCAAGTCCATCATGTACTGGTCGATCGCGATTGCGATCGTCCTCATGGTGGCCCTCGTTCCCCTGTCCAAGCTGGGCAAGGGCACCGCCGGCGGCGCCAGCGCCGAAGACGCCGATGCCCGCATCGCTCCCGTGGCCAAGGTGGCCCTGCAGGTGGCCAGCGCCGCCGCTCCCGCCGGCCCCGTCGATCCCAAGGCCACCTACAACGGCGTCTGCGCCGCCTGTCACGCTTCCGGCGCCGCCGGCGCTCCCAAGGCCGGCGACAAGGCTGCCTGGGCTCCCCGCATCGCCGCGGGCAAGGACACCCTGTACAAGAACGCCATCGGCGGCAAGGGCGCCATGCCTCCCAAGGGCGGTTCCAGCCTGAGCGACGACGACTTCAAGAAGGTGGTGGATTATCTGGTCGGCCTGTCCAAGTAAGCCGCAGCGGACCGGAGCTTTCCGGTCCCGCAAAAAAGGGCGCCGGATCTTGCGATCCGGCGCCCTTTTTTCATGCTGCAGCGGCCTTCGGGTTGGCCGCGTAAACCTTACTTCTTGGCGGGTTCGGCAGGCTTCGCTTCGGGCTTGGCGGCCTCGGCCTTTTCAGCCTTCTCGCCGGCCTGCTCGGCCTTCTTCTCCACCTTCTTGTGGCCGTGCTT
>NZ_JBXAST010000074.1:0-15324 GCF_058809645.1 Azospira sp. MPR-E4
GGGTTGGGGTGATATTGCGCTTGGCCTTAGCAGCGGGTTTATCAGCAGTGGATGACGCGGCGGCCTTGGTTGTGTGGCCTTCTGCTTTGCGGGTTCTTTGGATTTTGTGGCACTCAGGCTGGAAAAGCCGATATTGAATTGCCCCCACGGCTGGCGAGAGGTGAGTGTCAGCACCAACTCACGAACGGCCGGGAAAGCTACCGAATGGGCGGCCCGGGTTGCCCAGTCTGCGTATTACGATGAAAGGCGCCAATGATTCCAGTCCCAAAACCGCCACCTATTCCGATCGTAACCCCTCCATTCATTCCGATCGCTACCGCCAGAGAATAAAGCTTGCTCACCTCGTGCCAAGTTGAGGTGGTGTATCAAGGCAGATGGGAGCGGGACGAAGTGGTCGCCCAATACGAAGATTGACTGAGTACTGTTCGGCCACAGCCGACCTTGCGAATACTTTCCTTAGCGGTCCGCAGTAGGCCTGCTAACGGCCGCTCGGATCGTCCAGAAGCGAATCTCTAGACATTCGGAATGTCTAGACGGGGCGACTCAAGTCTTACAGCTTAAATATCTTCAATAATTTTTCGGTAATCGCCACGTTCCTTGCCTCAATTTCGGTTGCAGTCCACGTTTTGCTTGATGACAGCGCAACCTCCTTGCCCTTACCTCTCATGCCTGGAACTCTAAACGAGAGGGTGTTTAGAGCCAGCCCGTTTTTATAGCCAATATTGATGGTGTCTCCTGCAATCGTCATCTCATGGCTTGTCTGCTTCGTTGTGAATGGCTTATCCGACAGTTTGGAGTTATATCCCGACAGTGTCAGATTTCCCAAACAATCACCCCATGACTCTTGTATCTCGTTTGCTTTGATCAAATCTCCACCGGTCAGCATATCGACCCATTCCTTGCGCAGGTTCCCTGTTTGAGGAAGCACATGCTCTACCGTCCAGACGAACCTGCCACGTTCGTCCCTTTTCCAGAGATTAGGCGCATATTCGCGCGATGAATATGACTCATCTAGTTTGCAGAGTACGTAGCGCGCCATCCCATCGTTGTATCTCCAGAGGTTGTCTTCGAGATATTCCCTAAAAGCCTCATCATCCGATGGTTTGTCAGTTTTGTTATTGGTAAGATGCGCAATCACAAATGATGCGGTGATCTTCTTCCCTTTGCTGATAACATTTTGGCACGCCTCTATCAGTCCAGAAAAAATGGCGTCCAGTCGATTGGTGCCAGGCTGATCAGTTACGTTCCTGCGTACGAAGTAGCGTGCCAAGTAACCAGCAATTTCGTCCACCGTGACTTCGTTCTCCACCTGCCTATCCTTCTCCGCCGACAAAAAGTACAAGAGACCTTGATAAGCTGGGGCGGCACCAATGCGGTCCAAGTCGATGAGGATTTTCCGCCGCTTTGCTGACAGCTTCGCCTCTTCAGGATTGACGAGCATCTGATATAGCTTTGCACCGTCGACAAGCGCAGTGAGCAGCTTCACAGGGTCGGATTTCGCCAACGATTCATATATTCGAATTATTGTGGAACGTGTTGCACGCGGAATACCTTTGACGTTGATTTCCGGCTTGTGCCGGAACGCATGATAGAAATGACGTAAATAGCGCTCCTGAACCGCTTCATCATCGGTCAGCAAGTCCGTCATTTCTTTCCATTGTTCAAACGCGTCGTCAATAGCACCGTGCGTTTGCTTCTCAATTCTCGCTAGTAGCCCATTCTTAATGATGTCAAGGGCCGACAGCGGTTGACCACGGTTGTTCAGCGCTTCAAAGAGCCGGTAGGCGTCCGATTGGGTCGGGACAGAAATATGAATGAATCGAAGGTTATTGACCTGCTCCACCAACGAACGTAGTTCGTCCATATCCGACGGAAGATGGTCTCTAAAATGTGAGAAACACTTCGCGACGCGGCGGTTGCCCCAGTTGTTGGGATATGGGCTGGACTTAAGTAACCCGCATTGAACCAACACGTATAGGTAGTCTGCGAGATTCTGCGACTGTGTCGATGGACTGAGCCGTGGAAAGAACGCGGCCTTTGTGGATTTCTCTGCCGGTTCATCGTTCGGCGAGAGTTGCTTAATTGGCTTTTCCTTTACCAGCTTCTTGGCAATACCGTTACGCAACAGCAGAAAGTCGCTGTGCACGGTCTCACTATCTTCGTCGGTTGGTCTGGAGTCCTCCAGCTTCTGGTATATAGCACACAACAATAGACTGATCGTCGTCAGTCGCTGCTGACCATCGATAAGCTCAAAGTACTTTTCCTCTCCCGGAGCGGCAGTGTCATTTGTACGTGGGACGCATATGATGGACCCCATGAAGTGATCTGCATCTTCGCCAATATCGCGGATCAAATCGTCCCAGTTGTCTCTACCCCATTTATACGGTCGCTGGTACTTCGGAATGAAGTAGTGCTCCTGATTTCCTTCAATTTGCAGAATCTGTGAAAGCGATTTTTCTGAAGGCGTCATAACTAACTCTCCAATGAGCATGTGTCGCTCAATCTACGTGACAGGTTATCCTATTCCTGTTGCAAGTATGCATAATCAAATCGCGTTCTTGCTCCAGCTACAGGAAAAGACAGGGGCCGGAGCCGGCATCATGACCGGTGCTCGCTGCATCGCACGGGTGACCCCAACCCCATCCTTGGACTGCTCCCGGAGTAGTTGCCACTCTCCAATCAGTTGAAAAGTTCGCAAGCTACCGCTGCATTAAATCGAGTGTAATCTCGAGCCAGTTGCAAAAGAGTTCTTCTTGCGAGTCCTTCCATCAGCATGCTCACCTTCATGGTTGTTCCCCCGCACCTTCTGATTGAGTTAGCTACGATTTTTTGTGATATCTAGGATTATCATTAAACTATCATCATAATATCAATGGCATAAATTGTTGGCGTCGGCACAATGAGAACTCCTTAATCAACTCGTAGGAGTTTGAAATGTCGAACCATCAAGCAGATATTGTGAACAAGAACAAAGGCACCCCGGGCACCAATAAAACTTACGATCAGGCTCAGGGAAATCGAGGGAAGCTGATTCAGCAACAACAACAGAAGCAGCCGGCAGTTAAGAAAAAGTAATTGCCTTGGCGGCACTGGTAGGCGGGGCAACCCGCCTTCGAGCATGGACCAATGGACGAAAAGAAAAAATATCGCTACACCAAGCAGCTGATCAATATGGCAATACGCGACGGCTGGACGCAAAAGGAGATTGCCGATGCCTGCAGGACCCAGCAATCGGTAGTTAGTAGTTGGAAGAACGGTTCCGCACTGGCAAAGGAAAGTCAGTTGCAGAAATTGCTGGAGGAATACGGTCCCAGACTACGTAGGCGAGCCTTCAAGATTTACCACTCGCTGAAAAAAAATGATCAGGGCGAATATCGCGTTCACATGATCAAGGTTGAAGGGGAGGCGATCCTCTCGTTTCCATATCGAAATAAAGAGTTCTGTACGAAATGCCACTCTTTAGTATCGAATCCTCTCTCTTCATGCCGCTGCGCAACAAAAGTCCGAAAAATCCTGCCCACGAGACGGTTGGTAGTGCACTCGATGGGTAAGGGAGAGTTCTGTTTGGTCAGCCAACTCCGTCTCATTAAAGATGAATGCCTGATGCAGTTCCCGGAGACCAATATTTTTGCAAGTAGTGTTGTCGGCCGGTTCGGTGCCACGGCCCTGTTGGCCTACATCGACGACATGTGGAAACAAGATACGGATGCCGATGAAATCACTCAAACCGAAAACCTGATGCTCCAGATGTTGGCCAGGAAGGCGTTGCTGGAGCATGGCTATCCTGTAGAAGGGATTGAAGAACATACCGCCGCTTGGTAGTCTCCTGCTACCAACCCACCAAGGCGTTACGGCCACGCCAAGGTCGATCGCAAAAGATCATGAATGATCGTCGGGTTTCCTCGGGTTCGCCCCAGCCTTGCAGATTAGCCCTTTGCTACTGCGATGCTTTGCAGGAAATCATCTGGTGAGCTAACCGCCTGCTGACACGGTCAGCTAGCCTGCAGCGGCAGTATGCTGCAGGCGAAAAGCGCTCAGCTTCAATAGGGAATGGGGCGGGACGAGAGCCGGGCCACCTTGAAGAAGGTCGCCCGGCTTTCACTTTGGCTGCTTTTGGCCAACTAGCTGAGTGGCCGGTTTTGGCCGGGGGCGGTTTTGGCACGATCAGGATACCGAACAGAAGTTCGCAGTTCAGCAGGTGAAGTGAGAGGTGCGTCGAGTGTCGTGTATCTGGCGACTAGGAATGCCGTAATCGCGTCAATATTCGTCGGTGTTCCTTCACCGAGCTTTAGGCAGAGGAGAATGCCGCGCGTCAGTTCGCCGTGAGGTAGCTTTAGTCGAAGATCATGACTTTTTATCGTCGGGATCAACGAGATATCTACAGACACCTCATGAAGGCTCAGTGTCTGGTCGATCGACGCCAGTAGTTCTTTCAGAGGCAAGATTTCATCTGCGAGCCGTTGGCATTTCGATAGCAGAGATTCAATCTTTTCTATTTCACCGGCTACTCGGGCGCGCCGGTCAATCAGCCATTTCAGGGAGGATGGTAGTCTAGGCATCGGCCTATTAGACCGATACCTAGATTAAATACCTAGTGCACGAACGACATAATGGCGCATCCGGTGACCGCCGTCATGCCCCTTTACGCCACCTTGCGCCGCCTCGACCTGCACCTGGAAAACCGGCAGGAACGCCCCGCCCTGAGCGGCTGGCGGCGTTTTGTGGCGGAATTCTGGTGGTTCGGCATCAAGGAAGCCCGGGCCTGCATCTTCGCCGGACTGTTCTTTCTCGCCCTCTTCGTCGTGCCGCGGGGGGGCTGGCTGGGCATCGCCCGCTACGACCTGCTCCTGCTGATCGCCCTGGCCTTGCAGGCATGGCTGCTGTGGCGGCGCATTGAAACCTGGGATGAAGCCCGGACCATCCTGCTCTTCCACCTGGCAGGATTCGCCCTAGAGGTCTTCAAAGTATCCGCTCCCATCGCCTCCTGGAGCTACCCGGACCCCGCCTTGACCAAGGTGCTGGGCGTACCACTGTTCTCCGGCTTCATGTACGCAGCTGTCGGCAGCTATGTCATGCAGGCGTGGCGTATCCTCCATCTGCGCATCGAACGCCACCCGCCTTACTGGATGAGCGGCGGCCTGGCCCTGCTGCTCTATCTCAACCTGTTTACCCACCACTTCATCGGCGACTACCGCTGGTATCTGGCCGCCC
This sequence comes from Azospira sp. MPR-E4, assembly GCF_058809645.1. Taxonomy (NCBI): domain Bacteria; kingdom Pseudomonadati; phylum Pseudomonadota; class Betaproteobacteria; order Rhodocyclales; family Rhodocyclaceae; genus Azospira; species Azospira sp. MPR-E4. The sequence goes on from NZ_JBXAST010000074.1 coordinate 5,212, forward strand.
TCGCTCTGGGGCTTTACGCCCGCAGCAGCATCGTTTTCACCCCCCTGGACCGGGAGCGGTCCATGCCTTTCCTGCTCGGCTTCATCCTGGTGGGCTTTTTCATCTGGCTGGCAGAGAACATGGGCACCTTTCTCGGCGTCTGGCGCTATCCCAACCAGTTGGGTGCCTGGGCCACCGTGCATCTGGGCAAATGGTCATCCTGGACCATGCTGGCCCTGATGAGTTTTTCCCTGATCAGCGGCCTCAAGCAGGTCAAAGCCCGAATTCAGATTTCGCCCTAGCCATTCCTGTCGGGATGGCCGACAAAAAAATACCCGCCTCAAGGACGGGTATTTTTGGGAATCTTTGGTGGCCCGTTACCTGGGCGGCCAGCTTAGTGGCGGGGGCGCAGGCTGGCTTCGAACGCGGCTTCGTACTGCTCGGGAAACTGGTAGGCGCTGAAGGCATTGCGCACCACATCCAGATTCTGGCTGGCGCCCTGATCTTCAAAGCGGATACCGATGGAACGGCCATTGTTGGCCAGGGTCATGAAAGCGTAACGCCAGCTTTGGGCTTCGGCCAGGCGCTCGCGCAGTTCATCTTCGCGGGTGATGGTGATTCCGGCCCGTTTCAGGGAATCCAGGAATTCTTCGAAGGATTCGTTGCTCAGACTGCCCATTTGATACTCTCCTTTGAATGACCGGGACAATTTCTTGCCCCATGAGGCCAATAACGCAGGAGAGATTTAATCGGTTGACTTAAAGTTTCACTTTAATTGCCAGGCCCGGAATCAGGCCTTGGCGGTGCGCCGCCACAGGGTTTGCAGCATTCCGGAGAGGTTCCACTGGCGGCTTTCCACATAAAAATGGAAGGCCGTGCCCGCCACGATGCTGCCCAGCCAGGCCAGGACCATGCCCGTCAGTTGCAGGGCAGGCTCCGCCGGGACGAAGCGGTCAAAAGCGCCATTGACCAGCAGGCAGACCGGGAAATGCACCAGGAAAACGGAATAGGAAACCCGGGAGAGGAAGGTGATGGCAGTCTGGCCCGGCAAACCCAGGGGCCAGCGTTCCATCCAGCCGCTGCGCCGGGCCAGGCCCAGGGCCAGGGCAGCGCACAGGGCCACGGCGATGCGCAGGCGGAAATCCAGGAACAGGGCCACCAGGGCCACCGAGGCGATGATGGCCAGCCAGACGGGGGACTGCCCCCGCTCGGAAGCCCAGTAGGCCATGACGCCCATGCCGTAGGCGCCGAAGAAATAGACGGCCCAGACATCCCAGCTGGCATCTCGGTTGAAATGGAACAGGGAAGCCAGCACCAGGGAAAACACCAGGATCATGCCCAGGCTGTGCACGCCGCGGCTGCGACCGCCGGCCATGGCGGGAATGCGTTCCCGGCCCCAGCGCCCCAGCCAGAGCAGGCCGACCAGCAGGGCGAAGAGCTGGAAATCGATGGCGATATACCAGACCCCGGCGGAGAGGGCATCGAAATCCAGGATGTTGTGCAGCAGGAAGGCGTGGGCCAGCACCTGCAGGGCCATGGGCTTGTCCGGGATGGAGTCGTGATCCATCCACAGGCGGGCCACATGGGCACAGACGACGGCGATGGCCATGGCGGCCAGGAACGGCGGCACCAGACGCAGGTAACGCCGCACCAGCATATTGACCGGCTGCCGCGTCAGCAGTTGGCCCTGGGGCGCCAGGGCGCGAATGGCGAGAAAGCCGCCCACCACCAGGAACACCTGGACGGCGATGCGGGCATATTCACTGAGCCAGCCGATGAGGCCGGGAACCAGCTCCTGGGCGGCGTCGGACATGGGGCCGTAGAAGGCCAGGTGGTGCAGAACGATCAGTTGGGAAGCAAACGCCTTGAGGACGTCGATGAATACCAGGCGGGATGGTCCGGAGGACATGGCAGCTTGAGCAGGGGGTCGCCATCGCCGCGGGCGATGGTGACACGGATTCCAGGTTGTAAATTGCGGTTGAGAGAACGGCCCGGGGACAACGTCCGGGGCCCGCCGTCAGGCAAACCCCGGAATTGTAGCAAAATCAAGCCTCTTTGACGCGCTTGGCAATATGCTCCAGGGCTTCATCCACCTGATCCACCAGGATCAGGCACAGGTCGCCCGGGCTCAGCCGGGCCAGGGCCGTGTCGATGGCCAGGAACTCGCCCCGCACCTCCTCCACGTTCCGGGTGCGGCTGGCGCCCTGCAGGCCTTCCCGCAACAGGCCCAGCACTTCACCGTCGGCGCGGCCGCGTTGGCAGGCATCCTGGTACAGGATGACCTCGTCGAAGGCACCGCCGAGGATGCGGGTCTGCTGGCGGATATCCTCGTCGCGGCGGTCGCCGGCACCGCTGATGACCACGGAACGGCGCTTGGCCGTCATGGTGGCGATGGCGTTGGTCAGGGCCTGGATGGCATCCGGATTGTGGCCGTAGTCGGCGATCAGGGTGGCACCCTTGTAGTCGAACAGGTTGAAACGGCCGGGAGCGGTGGAGGCGTCGCTGACGAAGGTGGCCAGGCCCTGGCGGATCACCTCCCAGGAGATGCCGATGGCCCAGGCGGCACCGGTGGCCGCCATGACGTTTTCCACCTGGAAGCCGATGCTGCCGTTGCGGGTCAGGGGCACGCCGGAGAGGGGGATGCGATGGACCACGGTGGAACCTTCGGCGGCCACGATGTCGCCGCCTTCCACATAGAGGCCGCGACGGCCCTGGGCGAACTGGGTGGCCATCACCGGATGGTGCGGATCGGCGGCGAAGAAGGTGACGCTGCCCGGGCAGGACTCGGCCATGCGGGCGACGATGGGGTCGGTGGCATTGAGCACGGCGGTGCCGTTGTTGGCCACGTTCTCGACGATGACCCGCTTCACCACCGCCAGGTCTTCCACGGTATTGATGTAGGCCAGGCCCAGGTGGTCGCCCATGCCGATATTGGTGACCACGGCCACGTTGCAGCGGTCGAACCCCAGACCCTCGCGCAACACGCCGCCCCGGGCGGTTTCCAGCACGGCCGCATCCACGTCCGGGTGCAGCAGGACGTTGCGGGCGCTCTTCGGACCGGAGCAGTCGCCGGTGTCGATGCGCTTGCCCTGGATATAGACGCCGTCGGTGCCGGTCATGCCGGTGCGCTGGCCATTGCAGGTGAACAGGTGGGAAATCAGGCGCACCGTGGTGGTCTTGCCGTTGGTGCCGGCCACGGCCACCACCGGGATGCGACCGTCGTCGCCGTCCGGATACATGGTGGAGATGACCGCCTCGCCCACCGCCCGGCCCTTGCCGAAGGAAGGCTGCAGGTGCATGCGCAGGCCGGGGGCCGCATTGACCTCGACGATGCCGCCGCCCTGCTCTTCCAGGGGGCGCTGCACGGTCTCGCACACCACGTCCACACCGCAGATGTCCAGGCCCACCATCTGGGCCGCGGCCACGGCCTTGGCCGCCAGTTCGGGATGGACGTCGTCGGTAACGTCGGTGGCCGAGCCGCCGGTGGAAAGGTTGGCGTTGTTGCGCAGTGGCACCCGGGCGCCACGGGGCGGCACCGAGTCGGCGTTGTAGTTCTGCCGGGCCAGGGTGGCCAGGGCGATTTCGTCGAAGCGGATCTTGGTCAGGGAGGTGGCATGACCCTCGCCCCGGCGCGGGTCCGCATTCACCTGGTCCACCAGCTGGCGGATGGTATGCACGCCGTCGCCGATGACCTGGGGCGGATCGCGGCGGGCGGCCGCCACCAGCTGCTTGCCCACCACCAGGACGCGGAAGTCCTGGCCGGGCAGGTAGCGTTCCACCATCACATCATCGCGGAATTCGGAAGCCACATCGAAGGCCTGGCGGACTTCCGCCTCGCTCTTCAGGTTGACCGCCACGCCCTTGCCCTGGTTACCGTCCCGGGGTTTGACCACTACCGGCAGACCGATTTCCTGGGCGGCCGCCCAGGCATCGTCGGCATCGGCCACGGTCCGGCCCCAGGGCACCGGCACGCCGGCGGCGCGCAGAAGTTCCTTGGTCAGCTCCTTGTCCTGGGCGATGGATTCGGCAATGGCGCTGGTGCAATCCATTTCGGCCGCCTGGATGCGGCGCTGCTTGCTGCCCCAGCCGAACTGCACCAGGCTGCCCTCGGTCAGACGGCGGAAGGGGATGTTGCGGGCAATGGCCGCATCGACGATGGAACCGGTGGAAGGACCGAGGCGCACGTCCTCGTCCAGTTCCCGCAGGCGGGCCAGCACATTGTCCAGGTCGAAGGGCGTGTTCTCCAGGGCCGCCTGGCACAAGGACACGGCCAGGTCGAAGGCCAGGCGCCCGACGGGCTCCTCGGTGTATTCCACCACCACCTGGTAAACCCCGGGGTCCAGGGTTTCGGAAGTGCGGCTGAAGGTCACCGGGCAGCCGGCGGAAGCCTGCAGGCCCAGGGCCGCAAATTGCAGGGCGTGGGCCACGGACGGCAGGGCGGCGGCACCGGCCGGCATGACCAGGCCGATTTCCGGGAAGCGCTCCAGCAGCCGGTCGAGGAAACTTTCCAGCAGGGCGGAAGAGGCGGGGGAAAAGCGCTCGGCCTCGCTACAGGTAACGATGGCTTCGATGGAGGTGTGGCGGCTCCACAGGTTGGGGCCGCGCAGGGCTCGGATGCGGGAGACTTCCATAAAAAATCCTGTTGTGACCGTTTAGTCGGGCCTGCCCGGGAAAGCCCGGGACAGGCGTCTCGTCAGTCGGCAATCATCAAATGGCGGGTGCGGCGTCCAGCACGAAGGTTTCCAGGCCGGCGCGGATCACCTCGGGGGCAATGTCCAGGGCCCGGGCCGTGGCCACGGCGGCCAGCACGTTCTCGGCCTGGAAGGCTTCGCCGCCGGCAGCCATGGGCACCTGGGCCAGGTCCAGCAGCTTGGTTTCCTCCCAGCCCTTGGCCAGGACCACGGCACCTTCCCGCAGCAGCACGGCACGACCGCCCTTGGAGCGGTGCTCGGCCAGTACCGGCAGGCTCGGATCGGCGGCGAAATAGATCACCTCGCCGTCGCACAGCTCGGCCATCTCCACCAGCTGGGGTTCCCGGGCATTGAGCACGGCGACGCCGGTGGGCAGCACCACGTCCACCTGGGTACGCAGGGTGGTGAAGCGCTTCTCCGGGGAGTCCATGTAGTACTTGCTGAGGTCCTCGATGGGCTCGAAATTGGTCAGCACCCCCACCTGGCAACGGTCGTAGGCCAGGCCTTCGGTGACGATGGAAGTGGCGCTGTTCTCGATCACGGCAGCCTGCACCGAACGGTTCATGAGGACGCGACGGGCCGTATCCCACTGGGCCCGGTCCCCGGCTTCCACCAGGCGGCGATCCAGGTACAAACCGGTGCTGCAGGCCAGGCCGGTGTAGTGGCCGGACAATTCGAGCAGGCGGGTGACGACGCGGGCCACGGTGGTCTTGCCCTTGCCGCCGCTGATGCCCACCACGGGGATGCGGCCGCTGTCGCCGTTGGGGAACAGGTGTTCGACGATGGCCTTGCCCACAGGCTGGGGCTCGCCGGCAGCGGGCTTGATGTGCATCAGCAGGCCGGGACCGGCATTGACCTCGACGATGGCGCCGCCCTGGTCGGCCAGGGGTTTGGACACGTCCTCCACCACCAGGTCCACCCCGGCGATGTCCAGACCGACGATGCGGGCCGCCAGGGCCACGGTCTCGGCCGTATCCGGATGCACTTCGGCAGTACAGTCGATGGAGACGTTACCGTTGCGCTGGATCACCACCACCCTGCCTTCAGGCGGCACGCCGTCGGGCTCGAAGCCCTGACGCCGGACCTCCAGGCGGGCGGCGGAATCCAGGCGGACCCGGTTGAGCGGATGATCTTCGCTGTTGCCGCGGCGGGGATCGGAATTCAGTTGCAGCTCGATCAGTTCCAGCACGGTGGATTTGCCGTCCCCCACCACCTGGGCAGTCTCGCCCCGGGAGGCGGCCACCATGCGGCCGCCCACCACCAGCAGGCGATGTTCGTTGCCGGGAATGAAACGTTCGACGATGACTTCGCTGCCTTCGTCCTGGGCCACGCTGAAGGCGGTCTCGATCTCTTCCCGGGTGGTCAGGTTGGTGAACACGCCGCGGCCGTGGTTGCCGTCGCTGGGCTTGACCACCACCGGCAGGCCGATGTCCTCGGCCGCTTCCCAGGCATCTTCCGGTGACTTGACGGTGACGCCCTCGGGGACCGGCACGCCACAGGAGGCCAGCAGGCTCTTGGTCAGGTCCTTGTCCCGGGAGATGCTTTCGGCAATGGCGCTGGTGCGGTCCGTCTCGGCCGTCCAGATGCGGCGCTGGCGGGAACCGTAACCCAGCTGCACCAGGTTGCCGGTGGACAGGCGGATGAAAGGCAGATGCCGGCTCTCGGCGGCTTCCACGATGCAGCCGGTGGAGGGGCCGAGGCAGTAGTCGTCCACCAGCTCCCGCAGGTGGCTCACCGCCGCCGCCACGTCGAAAGGCTTGTCCTCGATCCCGGCCATGACCAGGTCCCGGGCCGCTTCCAGGGCGTAGCGGGTGACCATCTCGTGCCAGGCCGTCACCACCACCTTGTAGACACCGCGGATCGGCACTTCCCGGGCGCGGCCGAAGCCGCCGGGCATGCCGGCCAGGGCCTGCAGCTCCAGGGAGACGTGCTCCATGATGTGGCCGGGCCAGGTCCCCTCTTCCACCCGGCGCAGGAAGCCGCCGCGCTCGTCATAGCTGCAGCGGTGTTCCACCAGGCCGGGCAGCCAGGATGAGAGGCGCTCGTAGAAACCGGGGATGGTGTTGGACGGACAGTCCTCCAGATCGCCGATGTCGATCAGGGCTTCGAGGACGGGGGTGTAGGTCCAGACGTTGGGACCCTTGAGATGGGTAATGCTCAGAAATTTGATTGTCTTGTGGCTCATACCTTGTGCCGGAACCGGGGAACCTGCAGGCTCAGGTCAACTCCTTGGGGAAAACTGCGTTTAGCTTAGCTTCCGCGCAATTTCCGATGTAGCCCAAGAAGGGATCAACCTGGCCCGTTTTTCCGGGGGACTCTCCTTTGTAAGGTAAAATCAACGCGCAACTTTTCTTTTGGTTCACCGGCGGGTGCAAAAATTATTTCACAAAACGTAGAACCCTTACGGGAAATTTCCAAGCTGTCCTCCCAATCCGCATCCCTCACCACCACTCTGGAAGAGCTTCCCGGTGCCTGGCTGACGGAGTTGTCCGCCCTCCTGGGGCCGGACGAAACCATCCTGGCCCACTTGGAACTGGACCTGGACAAGACCCTGCGCTTTGCCCGGGGCCTGGTCCTGGTCACTGACCGCCAGCTCATCGCCCGCAGCGGCGAAGAGCCTGCCTGGCAGGCTTTTCCCTACCGGGCCGGCCTCCACCTGCAGCGTCGGGATCATGCCGGCGTGGCCAGCCTGGAGTTGGTGGACGAGCAGCGACAGCTTGCCCGCTGGCGCCACACCCTGGGCAAGGACACCAACGCCCGCCAGGTGCTGGACCACTTCGAGCAGCAGCGGGATGCCGCCGTCAGCGGCCAGCCCGTGGAAGCCCCGCCCGCCGCCATCTGCGCCCGCTGCGGCGCCCCCCTGGTGCCGGGCCAGGACGACTGCCCGAGCTGCGCCAAGGAGCTGTACACCCCGCCCTCCACCTGGACCCTGTTCCGCCTGTGGCGCTTCGCCCGGCCCTACCGGGGCCAGCTGCTGGCCGGCTTCATCCTGACCCTGATCTCCACCGCCGCCACCCTGGTGGCGCCCTACATGACCATGCCCCTCATGGACGAGGTGCTGATCCCCTACCAGAACGGCCAGCCCCTGGACACCGGCAAGGTCTACTTCTATCTGGGCGGCCTGCTGGGTTCGGCCCTGCTGGCCTGGGGCCTGGGCTGGGCCAAGACCTACATCCTGGCCCTGGTGTCGGAGCGCCTTGGCGCCGACCTGCGCAGCCAGACCTACGAGCACCTGCTCAAGCTGTCCCTGGAATACTTCGGCGGCAAGCGCACCGGCGACCTGATGGCCCGCATCGGCAGCGAGTCGGACCGCATCTGCGTCTTCCTCTCCCTCTACCTGCTGGACTTCTTCACCGACGTGCTGATGATCACCATGACGGCGGTGATCCTGGTCTCCATCAATCCCTGGCTGGCGGCGGTGACCCTCATTCCCCTGCCCTTCATCGTCTGGCTCATCCACGTGGTGCGGGACAAGCTGCGCCACGGCTTCGAGCAGATCGACCGGGTCTGGTCCGGCGTCACCAGCGTGCTGGCCGACACCATCCCGGGCATCCGGGTGGTCAAGGCCTTCGCCCAGGAAAAGCGGGAAACCAGCCGTTTCAAGGACGCCAATCAGCGCAACCTGGAGGCCAATGACCGGGTGAACCGGCTGTGGTCCCTCTTCTCCCCCACCATCACCCTGCTCACGGAAGTGGGCCTGCTCATCGTCTGGGGCCTGGGTATCTGGCTGGTGACCAAGAACCAGGTGACCGTGGGCACCCTGGCCGCCTTCCTGGCCTACATCGGGCGCTTCTACACCCGCCTCGATTCCATGAGCCGCATCGTCTCCCACACCCAGAAGGCAGCTTCCGGCGCCAAGCGCATCTTCGACATCCTGGACCACGTTTCCAGCGTACCGGAACCGGTCAAGCCCCAGCACCTGACCAAGGTGGAAGGCGGCATCACCGTGGAGCGGGTGGGCTTCCGCTACGGCAACCGCACCGTGCTGCGGGGCGTGGACCTGAAGATCAACCCGGGCGAGATGATCGGCCTGGTGGGCCACTCCGGCTCCGGCAAGAGCACCCTGGTGAACCTCATCTGCCGCTTCTACGACGTGGGCGAAGGGGCCATCTGCATCGACGGTGTGGACGTGCGCAACATTCCCGTGTCCGAATACCGCAAGCACATCGGCCTGGTGCTGCAGGAGCCCTTCCTCTTCTTCGGCACCATTGCCGAGAACATCGCCTACGGCAAGCCGGATGCCAGTCGGGAGGAAATCGTCGCCGCCGCCCGGGCCGCCCATGCCCACGAGTTCATCCTGCGCCTGCCCCACGGCTACGACTCCCTGGTGGGCGAACGGGGCCAGGCCCTCTCCGGCGGCGAGCGCCAGCGCATCTCCATCGCCCGGGCCCTGCTCATCGACCCCAAGATCCTGATCCTGGACGAAGCCACCTCCGCCGTGGATACGGAAACCGAACTGGAAATCCAGGGCGCCCTGGACAACCTGATCAAGGGCCGCACCACCATCGCCATCGCCCACCGTCTGTCCACCCTGCGCAAGGCCGACCGGCTGGTGGTCATGGATCGCGGCGTGGTGGTGGAAGAAGGCCAGCACGACGAACTGATCGCCAAGGAAGGCGCCTACTACCGCCTGTACACCGCCCAGACCAAGCAGCTCGACGAGCAGCTGGCCGAGCGTGAGAGCGAGGAATGAACGCCATGACGCCCTGCAATTTCACCCTGATTCGCAATCCCTTCGGCCAGCTGGTGTTTACCGGTGCCGAGGGCGACGTCCACGAAGGCGTGGTGCCGGTGCGCGCCTTCGGCATCACCGCCCCGGACGAGGGCCTGGCCCTGGTCAACGCCCACGGCAAGGAGCTGCTGTGGATCGAGCGCCTGGCCGACCTGCCGGAAGGCCCGCGGCAACTGGTGGTCGAAGAACTGGCCAACCGGGAGTTCATGCCGGTCATCTCCCGCATCGTGCACGTCTCCAGTTTCGCCACCCCCAGTACCTGGGACGTGGAAACGGACCGGGGCAACGCCCGCCTGGTGCTCAAGGGCGAGGACGACATCCGCCGCCTCAACCAGCAGGCCCTGCTCATTTCCGACAGCCACGGCGTGCAGTACCTGATCCGCAACCGCCAGGCCCTGGACAAGCCCAGCCGCAAGTTTCTCGAACGCTTCCTGTAAGAACCTTTGCCACAGAGGGCACAGAGAACACAGAGAGCGAAAACCTGCTGGCTGGAGAGCTAATATTGGCGCCATTCTTCACCACTGCACCGCGAAGAATGGCGTCCCTCCTGCCTCTTCTGGCAGTGTCATTTCCAGCGGCCAGCTGAAATAATCTGAACTCCTGTCGCCTGCGGCGCACCAAGTAACGCCTGCCCGTACCCATGGCGTTACGGCTTTCCCGCTTTTACTCTGTGCCTCTGTGGCAATAAAAGATTCCCCCATGCCCCATCCC
>NZ_JBXAST010000075.1:0-15183 GCF_058809645.1 Azospira sp. MPR-E4
GGCCGCAGCGGGCGTCGCGGCCCGGGGCGGGGGCGCCAAAACAAAAGGCCGAATCTCCAGGAGATCCGGCCGTCCTCATGGTCGAGCAAGCGCCGGACGAGGCCGGCGGGTCCCCCTATTTTTTATTATTTGATCGGCTTGCCCAAGCGGGTGACGGCGGCCACGGCGTGTTCCACCGTGGCGGCGACCTGCTGGCCCATGTCGGTGACCTGCTGCTGCACCCGGGCCTTGTGTTCCTGCTGGCTCATGGTGACGATCTGCTGGGCGTTCTGCAGGTAGGCCAGGGTCTGGCCCAGGACCGGCTGGGTGGCCTTGGTCTGCAGTTCCAGCACTTCCTGGGCCGACTTGGCGCCCATGACGCAGCGGGTGTGCTCGATGCCGTGTTCCAGCAGGGTGCGGGCGGTGTTGAGGTTGAGGTTGGCGAGACGTTCGATGCTGGCGAAGCTGCCGTGGGCCAGGTCCAGGGTGTTTTCCATATTGGTCTTGGTGACGGCCAGCAGATGGTTGTGCAGATTGATCATGTTATTACCCCTAGCGTTGTCTTATAAGTATCGGTGTCGATGTATCGAGCGGCGCCATCATAGCCACGGCAACCCTGCCTGGGACCCGGGTCGAGTCCCGGGAATGACCCTGGGGTCTCGCCTAGGTGAGAAGCCGGCGGGGATGTGTTAGCCCGGTGCCGCCCGTGCCTGCGGACGGTCCCGGCGCCGGCCGTCGCCCTCTGCGGCAGAGGGCGGGCGGGCCTGGCGGCGGAACCCTTTACCCCCGATGACAAAAGGGGCAAATGCATCTTACGCCCACTCTGGAAGCCAATGAATACGCCACTCTCCAGAGGTCATATGCCAAGAGTCCTACCGTAAGTGGCTTTCCGGGGAGGGGGTCTGTTAATGCCCATGGAATAAGCGCTGCCCGGCAGGTCCGATGAAATCAGGCATCTCCTTGGCGCTATTGGTGCGCTGCGACATGGGAACGGTGGCAGAGGCCAGGTGGCAGATGAAAGGCGACGTGGGACGGGCGGCGCGCCGGCAGGCCGGGGCAGCCTCTTAACGCCCCAGTCGATGTACTGTATATTTATACAGCCATGAAGGATGAGCCCTGCCCACTCCCTGACGATTCCCGTGCCCCGGTCCCGCCCGCCGACCTGCCCGCTGCCGCGGCCGGAACAGCGATGCCTGCCGCGGTGCTGCCCGAACGGCGCATCGCCCACCTGGACATGGACGCCTTCTTCGCCTCGGTGGAGCTGCTGCACTACCCGGAGCTGCGGGGCCGGCCGGTGGTGGTGGGCGGCCGTGCCGTGGACCGGCCCCGGCGCCAGGCCGACGGCAGCCTGCACTTCGCCCGCCTGCGGGACTACGTGGGGCGCGGCGTCATCACCACCTCCACCTACGAGGCCCGGGCCCTGGGCGTCTTTTCCGGCATGGGGCTGATGAAGGCGGCCCAGCTGGCGCCCGATGCCATCCTGCTGCCGGCCAACTTCGACGCCTACCGGGACTATTCGCGCCGCTTCAAGGCCGCCGTGGCGGCCATCGCGCCCTGTATCGAGGACCGGGGCATCGACGAGATCTACATCGACCTCAGCCACATCGAGGAGGCCACGCTGCCTCTGGCCCGGCGCCTGAAGGCGGCGGTGCTGGCCGCCACCGGCCTTACCTGCTCCATCGGCATCAGCCCCAACAAGCTGCTGGCCAAGATCTGCTCCGACCTGGACAAGCCGGATGGCATCACCGTGCTCGGCATGGAGGAGGTGCCGACCCGCATCTGGCCCCTGGCGGCGAAGAAGATCAACGGCATCGGCCCCAAGGCCAACGAACGCCTGGGTCAGCTGGGCATCCACAGCATCGGCGACCTGGCGGCGGCGCCGCCGGAAATGCTGGTGCAGCACTTTGGCCGCAGCACCGGCGCCTGGCTGCACCGGGCCGCCCACGGCATCGACGAGCGGCCCTTGAGCACCTCCCGGGAGCCCAAGTCCATCAGCCGGGAAAGCACCTTCTCCCGGGACCTGCACGCCCGCCACGACCGGGCCGAACTGTCGGAAATCTTCACCGGCATGTGCCTGCGGGTGGCCGACGACCTGGCGCGCCAGGGCTACGTGGCCCGCACCATCGGCATCAAGCTGCGCTATGCGGACTTCCAGTCGGTGACCCGGGACCTCACCCTGGCCGTGCCCACCGCCGACGGGGCGGCGATCCGCAAGGCTGCCGGCGAATGCCTGAAGCGGGTGCCCCTGCAGCAGCGCCTCCGTCTGCTCGGAGTGCGGGCCAGTTCCCTGCTGCCGGCGGCGGCAGCGGCGGCCCTGCCATCACCCCTGGTCCAGGCCGAACTGCCCCTCTAGGGCCGGGGCGGCGTCCCCGTTTTTCGGGGGGTGGCGATGGCCTTTTTTCGCGTCGCCGGGACCATGCCGGCGGGACAACCTTGACGCGCGTCAAGCCTGCATGGGGCGCGGAACCCAGCTGCCACCGTGACGCCCGATTCTATTGACCCTGATCAAAGTACGTTTTCTGCCGCTGAAGAAATTGGGGCCTCCTCACTCAATTTTTTCAGGAACAGGGAGCCATGAAAACGAAGCGTTTCAACCTACTCAGGCTGGCGGCCATTCCGGCCCTGGCCTTTGCCGTGCAGTTCGCCTTTGCCGGCACGCCGGAATCCCACGGCGACGCCACCATGCGCGATTACCAGGCCGGCGGCGGCTCGCCCCTGGCCAGCGTGCCCATGCACCAGGACATCAATCCCCTGGCGCCGAAGATGACCGAGGCCGAGTTCGAAAAGGCCAAGCGCATCTTCTTCGAGCGCTGCGCCGGCTGCCACGGCGTGCTGCGCAAGGGCGCCACCGGCAAGGCCCTGACGCCGGACCTGACCATCGCCAAGGGTCTGGAATACCTGAAGGTCTTCATCAAGTACGGCTCCGCCGGCGGCATGCCCAACTGGGGCACTTCCGGCGTGCTCAGCGACGACGAGGTGGACCTCATGGCCCGCTACATCCAGCAGACCCCGCCGGCCCCGCCCGAGTACGGCCTGAAGGAAATGGAAGCCAGCTGGAAGGTGATCGTGCCGGTGGAAAAGCGGCCGAAGAAGAAGCTCAACAACCTCAACCTGGACAACCTCTTCTCCGTCACCCTGCGCGATGCGGGCGAGATCGCCCTGATCGACGGCGACAGCAAGAAGATCGTCAGCATCCTCAACACCGGCTACGCGGTGCACATCTCCCGCATGTCCGCCTCCGGCCGCTACCTGTTCGTCATCGGCCGCGACGCCAAGATCAACCTGATCGACCTGTGGATGGAAAAGCCGGACACCGTGGCCGAGATCAAGGTGGGCATGGAAGCCCGCTCGGTGGAAAGCTCCAAGGCCAAGGGCTTCGAGGACAAGTACGCCATCGCCGGCACCTACTGGCCGCCCCAGTTCGTCATCATGGACGGCGACACCCTCAAGCCGCGCAAGATCGTCTCCACCCGGGGCATGACCGTGGGCACCCAGGACTACCATCCGGAACCCCGGGTGGCGGCCATCGTCTCCTCCCACTTCAATCCGGAATTTTTCGTGAACGTGAAGGAAACCGGGATGGTCTATTCCGTGGATTACCGCGATCTCAGCAACCTGAAGATCAAGATGATCGAGGCGGCCCCCTTCCTCCATGACGGCGGTTTCGAATCCACCCACCGCTACTTCATGGATGCGGCCAACGCCTCCAACAAGATCGCCGTCATCGACACCAAGGACGGCAAGCTGGCCAAGCTGGTGGACGTGGGCAAGACGCCCCACCCGGGCCGGGGTGCCAACTTCGTCGATCCCAAGTTCGGTCCCGTGTGGGCCACCGGCCACCTGGGCGACGATTCCATCTCCCTCATCGGCACCGACCCGGTGAAGCACGGCGACAACGCCTGGAAGGTGGTGCGCACCCTGAAGGGCCTGGGCGGCGGTTCCCTGTTCCTGAAGACCCATCCCAAGTCCAGGAACCTGTGGGTGGACACCACCCTCAATCCGGAAGCCAACATCAGCCAGTCCGTGGCGGTGTGGGACGTGAACAACCTGGACAAGGGTTACGAGCTGCTGCCCATCGGCGACTGGTCCGGCATCAAGGAAGGCCCCAAGCGCATCGTCCAGCCCGAGTACAACAAGGCCGGCGACGAGGTGTGGTTCTCCGTGTGGAACGGCAAGGACCAGGAATCGGCCATCGTCGTGGTGGACGACAAGACCCGCAAGCTGAAGGCCGTGATCAAGGACCCCAAGCTGGTGACGCCGACCGGCAAGTTCAACGTTTACAACACCCAGCACGATGTGTACTAATTGGGTCTAGCCTCTCCTGAAGCGGCATCCCAGCAAGACGAGAGAAGGTGCGCCTTCTCTCGTCTTTTCATTGGTCACCCCTAGCCGGAATCGCCCATGTTCAGTCCCAAGGAAAGCCGACGCTGCAGCCGGGAGCTGCTGTCGGACATCCCCCTCTTCAACGGCCTGGCCGACAGCGTGACGGACCAGCTGCTGGCCGCCAGCCGGGTCGTCTCCATTCCCGCCCACACCCAGATCTTTTCCGTGCAGAGCCCGGTCAAGGAAGCCTTCGTCCTGGTGCGCGGCACCCTGCGCCGCAGCACCCGCCTGGCCGGCGAGGTGGAAAAGACCCTGGAACTGATCCAGAGCCCCCAGCTCCTGGCCCCCGGCGAAGTGTTCGGCGCCGAGCGCTACACCTCCCAGTGCGAGAGCCTGGGCAGCAGCCTGATCCTGGTCATCGACGCCTGGCGCCTGCGCGCCATCGTGCAGCAGGACCTGCCCCTCAGCGACCGTCTCATCCAGCTCCTGGCCCTGCGCCTGCGCAGCACGGAATGCGACGTCACCAGTTACCACTACGGCCTTTCCGCCACCCAGCGGGTCCTCGACTACCTGCTGGCCCAGGGCGGCGAAGCCCTCAAGTCCGCCGGCGAAACGCCGGTGACCCTGCGCCCGAGCAAGAAAATGATCGCCGCCCGCCTGGGCATCACCCCCGAGTCCTTCTCCCGCTGCCTGCGGGAGCTGATCGACCTGGGCCTGATCGTGGTGGACGGGCGCGTCCTCTACATCCAGAACGCCGCCCTGCGGGATTACGAGAACGGCAATCCGGAGCGGCGCATGAGCTTTTCCCGGCGCGAGCGGGCCGAGATCATCCGTCCGCGCAAGAAGCTGTCCGCCGGCGCCCTGGTCAATCTCTGCGGCCGCCTGCGGGTCCTTTCCCAGCGTCTGGCCACCTCCTGGGCCATGATCGCCACCGGCCTGCCGCCAGCCAAGTACCAGGTGCGCCTGCGGGCCCTGGTGGGGGATTTCGAGCGGGTGGACAAGCGCCTCGACGGCCTGGCGCTGGCGCCCCAGGTGGGCGAGCGGCTGCAGGCGGTGCAGGCCATCTGGCCTGCCTACCGGGAAGCCCTGCTGGGCAGCGCCACCCCGGCCGAGGCCGCCGCCGTGCTGGGGCTCAGCGAGAAGATGCTGGAGGCCACCGACGCCATGACCAAGGCCGCCGAACTGTGCGGCGAGACGCCGGACGCCCACTACGTGAACACGGCCGGGCGCAACCGCATGATCTCCCAGCGGGTGTGCAAGCTCTTCCTATTCTGGGACTGGCCCGGCTGCGAAGACCTGGGGGAGCCGGCCCTGACCGAATCGGTGCGGGAGTTCGCGCGCAACCTGGCCGAGCTGCAGCAGAACAGCCACGGCGTGGCCGAGCTGGCGCTGCAGCTGAAGGAGGTGGACGCCCAGTGGCAGGTCTTCATCGCCTCCCTGCTGCCCGACCTGTCCCGGGCCCGGCGCACCCACCACGCCCGGGTGGTGTTCACCGAAGGCGAGCGCCTGCTGCGCCTGATGGACACCACGGTGAAGCTCTACGAGCGGCTGGGCAAATGAGGCCCGCCCGCCGCTCTTGACCGGGATCAAGCCTGCACTTCGCCAACTGACTGGTAACAAAGGATTATTTCCGGGCCGCCGGCCGCGGCGCGAAAAACTTGCCCGGGCCGGCACAGTGCCGCTTTCCAACCACTACACCGAAGGAAGCGTGCCATGAAATCCGCCCACCTCTCCCTGCTGGCCCTCGGCGGCCTGCTCCTGCTGGGCAACGCCCAGGCCGACGAAGCCCTGGCCAAGGCCAAGAACTGCATGTCCTGCCACCAGGTGGCGGTGAAGGTGCTGGGCCCCGCCTACAAGGACGTGGCCGCCAAGTACAAGGGTGATGCCGGCGCCGTCGACAAGCTGGCCGCCAAGATCAAGGCCGGCGGCAAGGGCGTCTGGGGCGAAGTGCCCATGCCCCCCAACAACGTCACCCCCGACGAAGCCAAGAAGCTGGCGACCTGGGTCCTCTCCCTGAAGTAAGCCCTCGGCCTTGTCCGGCGGACCTCGGCGCCCTGCCGTCGCCCGGTCCGCCGTCCCGCCTGCCTGTCCGGCAGGTCTGGTCCAAGCCCGGCCCTGGACGCCCCTTCGGCGCCTGCCCCGGCTACAATCCGGGCCATGCCTGCCTGCCGCCGTACCCCTTTCTCCGCTTTCATTCCCGCCTCCCTCGCGCCGGGCCTGGGCCGCTGCGGCGCGCTCCTGCTGCTGGGCCTGTGGGCCGCGGCCGCCGGCGCTGCGGACATCCGCCTCGGCGTACTGGCCTGGCTCGGCTCGGAAGAGGCCGAGGTGCAGTGGAAGCCCCTGGTGCAGGAACTGGAGCGGCGCCTGCCCGGCCACCGCATCCAGTTGCGCCAGTACGACCTGGATGAACTGTCCCAAGCCCTCCAGGGCGGGGAGGTGGAATTCGTCGTCACCAACCCGGGCCACTACGTCGCCCTGGAGGCAGAGCACGGCATCAGCCGTATCGCCACCCAGGTTTCCGCCCCTTCCCAGGACCCGGCCCACGTGGTCGGCTCCGCCGTGGTGGTGCTGGAACGGCGGCGCGACCTGCGCCGCCTGGAAGACCTGCGCGGCGCCACCCTGGCGGCGGTGGCGGAGGATGCCTTCGGCGGCTACCAGCTGATCTGGGCCGAACTGCTCCGCCACGGCCTGGACCCGGAGCAGGGCCAGCCCCGACCCCTGTTCACCGGCTTCCCCATGCCCCGGGTGGTGGAGGCGGTGCTGCGCGGCGAGGCCGACGCCGGCGTGCTGCGTGCCTGCCTGCTGGAGCGCCTGGAGCGGGAAGGGGCGGTGCCGCCCGGCCGCCTGCGGGTGCTCTCGCCCCGGGCCGACGTGGGCCATTGCGGCGTCACCTCCGCCCTCTACCCGGGCTGGGCCTTCGCCGCCGCCCGGGGCACCGACCCGGCCCTGTCCCGGGCCGTGCTGCTGGCCCTGCTCTCCCTGCCGGCGGACGAGGGCGGCCAGACCTGGAGCGTGCCCGCCGACTACCATCCGGTGCACGAGCTGTTCCGCGAACTGAAAATCGGCCCCTACGCCTTCCTGCGGGAGACCGGCTGGGATGCCCTGTGGCGCCGCTACTGGCCCTGGGCGGCGGGGCTGGTGCTGCTCCTGCTGGGCGGCGGCCTGTACACCCTGCGGGTGGAGCATCTGGTGCAGCGGCGCACCCGGGAACTGAGCTCGGCCCTGGCCGAGCGGCACCGGCTGGAGGCCACCCTGCGCTCCGGCCAGGAGCAGATGGACCATCTCTCCCGCCTCTCCATCCTGGGGGAGCTGGCCGGCACCCTGGCCCACGAACTGAACCAGCCCCTGGCCGCCATCGGCAACTACGCCCGCAGCCTGCTGCGCCGCCAGCAGGCCGGCAACCTGACGCCCGAGGCCCTGCAGCAGGCGGCGGCGGAGATCGCCAGCGAATCGGAGCGGGCCGCCGGCATCCTGGGCGGCATCCGGGCCTTCGCCCGCAAGCGCAGCCGGGTGCGGCAGCTTTGCGATTTGGCCCAGCTGGTGCGGGAAAGCGCCGACCTGCTGCGGGGCATCCAGGCCAAGGCCCCGGCCATCGCCCTGGAAGACGCCCTGCCGCCCGGCGGACGCCAGGTGCTGGCGGACCCGCTGCAACTGCAGCAGGTGCTGCTCAACCTCTTCAAGAACGCCTGGGACGCCCAGGAGGCCGTCGGCAGCGATGCCCCCATCGCCGTCAGCCTCAGCGCCGGGGAAGGGCGCTGCCGCGTCGCCGTGCGGGACCACGGCGGCGGCCTCAGCCCCGAATTGCAGCAGCGCCTGTTCGAACCCTTCTTCACCACCAAGCCCGATGGCCTGGGCCTGGGGCTCTCCATCTGCAAGACCATCATCGAGGCCCACGGCGGCGAACTGGCGGCCGCCGCGCCCGCCGACGGCCCCGGCCTGGTCCTGCACTTTTCCCTGCCCCTGGCCCCTGCCGGCGAAAGCACGCCCCCATGAACACCACTGCCACGCCCCCGGTCATCCACGTGGTGGATGACGAAGCCCCCTTCCGCCGCTCCCTCCTGTTCCTGCTCGAGTCCGTGGGCTGGCAGGCGGTGGGCCACGAATCGGCGGAAGCCTTTCTTGCCGCCGCCCCCGCCTTTCCCGCCGGCGGCGGCTGCCTGGTGCTGGACATCCGCATGCCCCGGGTCAGCGGCCTGGAACTGCAGCGGCGCCTCAAGGCCGGCGATCCGGCCGCCAATCCCTTCCCCATTATTTTCATGACCGGCCACGGCGACGTGGAACTGGCGGTGCAGGCCATGAAGGAGGGGGCCGTGGATTTCCTGCAGAAACCCTTCAAGGACCAGCAGTTCCTCGACACCGTGGAGCGGGCCGTGCAGCTGAGCCTGGAACGCCACGCCGCCAGCCGCCGCCACCAGGAGGCCCGGGAATGCCTGGAGCGCCTCTCGGCCCGGGAGCGGGAAGTGGCGCGGCTGCTGGCCCTGGGCCAGGCCAACAAGGAAGTGGCGCGGGCCCTGGGCATCAGCGAAAACACGGTGCATGTGCATCGTCAGCACGTCATGGAAAAGACCGGCACCGGCAGTGCCGCCGAACTGGCCCGGCTCATCCTGCGGGCCGACCCGGCCGGGCTGGACTGAGAGTCGTCAGACGCCGGCGGCTGCCTGGCCCCTGTTGCCGGCCGCCGCCGCGTTGAAGGATTCCAGCACCGGCGCCATGGTGGCCACGCCGCGCCGGATCGCCGCCTCGTTGCAGGCGGAGAAGCCCATCACCAGCCCCGGCGGCGCCGGCTGGCCCATGCCGTAGAAGGAGATGGGGCGGGCTTCCACGCCCCAGGCGCCGAGGGCCGCGGCCACCGCCCGGTCGTCGCTGCCCCGGGGCAGGAGCGCGGTGGCGTCGAGGCCGGTGGTGATGGGCAGCACCGTCAGCAGGCCGTCGAGCTGGGTGGCGCACTCGTGCTGGAAGCAGGCGGCCCGCTCGCCGTAGAGGCGGCGCATCTGACGCAGGTGGCGGGCGAAGTGGCCTTCGCCGATGAAGGCGGCCAGTACCGCCTGGGGCAGGATCGGGGCGTGGCGCACGGTGAGGGAAATGGCCGAGGCAAAGGGTTCCGCCAGCCATTCGGGCACCACCGCGTAGGCCAGGCGCAGGGCGGGAAAGAGCAGCTTGCTGAAGGTGCCCAGGTAGATCACCCGGTCGTGGCGATCCAGGCTTTTCAGGGCCGGCAGGGGCGCCCCGTCGAAGCGGTACTCGCCGTCGTAGTCGTCCTCGATGATGATCCGCCGGCCCGCCTCGGCCCAGGCCAGCAGGGCCAGGCGCCGCTCCAGGGGCAGGGTGCCGCCCAGGGGCGACTGGTGGGCGGCGGTGACGTAGGCCAGCCGGGCGTCCGCCGCCGTCGGCAGGGCGTCGGTGCACAGGCCCAGCCGGTCCACCGGCACGCCCTGCACCCGGGCGCCGCCCAGCTCGAACAGGCGGGCCGCTCCGGGATAGCCCGGGTCTTCCACCAGGGCCGCATCGCCCGGGTCCAGCAGCAGGCGGGCGCACAGGTCCAGGGCCTGCTGGGCGCTGGCCAGGATCATCACCTGGCCCGCATGGCAGTCGATCCGCTGGGAATAGCGCAGGTGCTCGGCGATGGCCCGGCGCAGGGGCAGGTGGCCGGCCCCGTCGCCGTAGCCCATGTCGTCGGGCCGCAGGCCGCGCCCCTGCTGGTGCGTGAGGCGCTGCCAGAGGGCGTGGGGAAAGGCCCCCAGGTCCGGCTGGTTGGGGCTGAAGGGCCGCCCCAGGACCATGCCCTCCCGGGAGAGGAAAGGGCTGTTCGCCAGCAGTTGTCCCTGGCGCGACAGCCGGGGGCGCTTGGCGGCGGCATCGTCCGTTCCTGCCCTGTCGGCGGCGGTAGCGCGGGCAACGCCCGGGGCGGCGCTGGTCCGGGGCTGCGTCGTGCCGGCTGCGGCGATGGGCAGGGATGCAGCCACGGTGGTGCCGCTGCCGGTGGCGCCGCTGAGATAGCCTTCGGCGATCAGCTGGTCGTAGACGGCCACCACGGTGCCCCGGGAGATGGCCTGCTGGCGGGCGAAATCCCGGGTGGAAGGCAGGCGGCACCCCGGCGCCAGGCGCCCGGCCAGGATCGCGGCCCGCAGCTCCCCGCACAGCCAGCGTTGCAGGGTCACGCCCTCGGCCCGGGGAGCCAGGGCCAGCTCCAGTTCTGCGGCACGTTTCATGGAAAGTGGACCAATCGTATGGACGATAAATGGACGTATGCATCGTACCACCGGCCCATTAGGATGGCCCCATCCTGCAGCGCGGGATTCCCCCAACTCTCCCAAGGATGGAAACCATGGAACAACGCTTCGATATCGGCAAACTGATCCCCGACGGCTACAAGGCCATGTTCGGCGTGCACACCTATGTCCAGGGCGCCGGCCTGGACCTGAGCCTGCTCGAACTGGTGCGCCTGCGCGTCTCCCAGATCAACGGCTGCGCCTTCTGCGTCGCCATGCACGTGCCCCTGGCCCGCAAGTACGGCCTCAGCGAAAACCAGATCAACCTCACCGCCACCTGGAAGGAAGCCCCGGTCTTCGACCCCCGCCAGCGCGCCGCCCTGGCCTGGGCCGAAGCCGTCACCGCCCTCAGCGGCCAGGAAGTGCCGGACGCCATCTACGAAGAGGTCAAAGCCCACTTCAGCCCGGTGGAAATCGCCAACCTGACCCTGTGCGTAGTCGAAATCAACGGCTGGAACCGCCTCATGGTCGCTTCGCGTACGCCGCCGTTGCTGTAGGTCGGAGCGGGAAAACAAAAAAGCCAACCCTGGGGTTGGCTTTTTTGTTGGGGCTGATTGCTGCTAAGCACAGGGTGGTTATAGGGATGCTATCGATCCTCAACAGACCTTCAAATCTCGGGCGGCGCAACGGCAACTTTCCGATTGCTGTGGACGTTCCGAGTGTTGGCTGAACGCTAACAGCTCGGCCTGAACGGCCATTCATTTTCTGGTCAGGAAGGGCCGCCATGAGTAGATACCTGCCCTAGGCTGTTGTCGCCAGCTTGATGTCGGCGGTCTCAGGCTCCTCATCTGGATCGGCCTCCCTTGGCCCCACGGCCAGTCGGATGGTCTCCAAATCGACCTTAATGTCATCGAAGCCCACGTCATAAGCTGCGCGGGCAATCAAGATCTGGGCGGCACCGATCACGAAGCGATCTCCTGCCGAGATGCGAAGGCCAGCAGCTTGCAGCCGTAAAGCCACCGCATCGACGGACTGTCGCACGTCTTGAATGGCGGGTGACTGGTGCAGGGCAAACGCCTTCTTGCGACACACGAGGATTGCATCAAGGCTGATCGGGTCTTTAGCCGCCGTCTTTGGGCTCGCCGCGCGTAGTTCGGCGTGGACAGGATGGGCCGTAACCACAGCCAACCCCGCCTTGTTGAGCGCCTCATAGATGGCCGCCCATCCCTCGGCCCGCGAATGATGGAAGCTGAATGCTAAGACCCCATCATCCTTGAGCACGCGGCATGCCTCGGTGAACACCGAAGCAAGCTGGCGAGCAAACACACGCGGATCTTTGTGCTGAACCTCCCCCTGGTCGGACGAGTCCTCGCGGGCCATCCATGGGTAGCGATGACGCAGAACAGGTGAGAGCCAGGAAAAGAAGAAGTCGCTCAACTCCGAGTAATGAACGAAGTCGAAGTAGGGCGGATCTGTCACCACCGCATCCACCGAACCAGCGGGGACAGGCAGTTTTGAACTGTCGCCATTGAGAATCAGCAAGCCATTATCTGCGGCCTTCAATTCGGGCCATGTCTCGACACGACACGCGCGGATCGGATGACTGGCCAACGTCTTGCGGGAGCCTATACGGTTACCGTTCTGATCAAGCTCAAAAGTGATCTCGAACGGCTCGTCGAGATAGCGTTTCGCACGCAACAGCCGGGACTCGAACAACGTGCTGAACGTACCACTGCTCTTGTCTGTACCCCACACAGAATTTTCCAACGGGGTGCGCTCTGGCTTGAGGATGTGGTTCGAGAACATGTGTCGTACTGCCCCAGTACCCTCGCCTTTGAAGCTGCAAAACAGATTGTTGAACTCCAAGGTGCTGGAGAACAAGCATAGCATCTGCTCTCGCACTGCCAAGTCGTCAATGGTCAGGATTTCGCGAAGCAGCAACCCAAGGCACAGCAGTTGGCGAGCATTGAAGAAGTCGCGCCACTGAGTGTAATTGTAGCCTCGCGCCTGGTCAGTGTTGTAGCCAGGTCGGACAGATGTTTCTGGCAGGGGCAGCACCTCGCTCGCAAGACGCGCCTGGGCTTCTTCGTAGAGCGCCAAGTCCTCGTCACGCACTGGCAGATAGATCTTCGTGCCATCGGTACGTAAGGCCATCATCGCATACATGCGATGAGACGGAGGGTTGCCGTCCTTGGGCAGCAGTTCCTTGATCCGGTAACGCTGGCCGCCTTTGGTCGTGACGTACTGACCGGCGGCTGGGCCAATCTGCGGGTTAAACTGGTGGCCGCAATGCTGGCAGTGAAGGTCGGTCGTGTCGTAGCGATCCTCCAGCACACTCCAGCAGCTAGGGCACACGATCTGCGCACGCGGCTTCTTCTTCGGATAGGCGTCCTGAGAGAACACGTAGCGCGACAGCAAGGGGATCACCTCACCCTCCGGCGTCGTGACCGTCTTAACCCAAAAGTAGTACAGCACCTGGATCAACTCGCCTGTCTGAGGATCACGGGTTTTGTAGTAGCGTCGAATCTCCGGTGCCACATCGCGCTCCAGCCGTTCAAAAGCGGCACGAAGCTCTGGCTCGGGCACCGGAGTGAACGCCTGGCGCACCAGAAAGGTGCTGACCGGGTTGATGTCGCAACCAATGGCCTTGGCGCCGAGCTTAACGGCTTCACCAAGCGTCGTGCCACTACCCATGAAGGGATCGAGTACCACCTTACCAGCTAGGTCGTGCGTCTTGTAGAACTGCGCCCAGGTGTCGGTGCCAGGCGGGCTCAAGGCGCCAAGGGCAATGCCACGAAACACTGACCCGAGTCGAGTCGCCCACCACTTGTGAATGTGGTAGATCGGTCTGTTGATCTCTTTACGCCAGCTTTCCTGCTCGGCGATCTGGCTGATCTCGACCAGCGGGAAATCGCACTCCAGCGCGGTCGCGGGAGCCGGGCGGGCAAGCCCGATCTTGTCGGTATTGGTGTTCACTCGTCGTCCGGCAGGTCGTCCACTTCGGGCTGCACCTGAGTGCTCGTCATGGAGACAGTTTTGTTCGCTTGATCCTTGAGTCGGTAGGCCACGAATCGGTGCTGGGTGCCGGCCTTGGGGTTAGGTACCCGCTCTGCGCTCAACTCGTTCGTGCGGAGGTCAAAGTTGTAGCCAACCACCAGCGTCTCAGCCTCGACGCGAGTGAGGTTCCCGACCACTTGGTAGCGGTCATCACTGCCGAAGTTCTCCGGCAGGATCAGGGTCATCAAACCGGTGGCGCCCTCGGTCAGTGCGAAGGGTGTCGGCGCGACGTACATCTTTCGATCACGGATCATGATGTCACCGTAGGTGCCAAAACCCTTCACGCTCTTGTTCTTGTGAACATAGTTGTGATCGGCGTTCAGGAAGTCTCCGTGGCAGACCACAAGATCGACAACTGGGTACTCCATACCATCTGGGTCTTTTGGATAACGGCCAAATACGTAAAAAATCTGCCGACCATTGTGATAGCCGGTAGGCACTTGGCTATTCGAGTCGTAGTTGCGTTCCCGACCAGGCAACGCCAACCCCTTGATTTCATATCCCTCGGTGTACTCAACCAGCGAAAAGTCAGGGTAGGTATTTCTCCCTGATCCCTCAAAGTGGAAATCAAGACCCTCCAAGCGTTTCTCAAACCAGTTCTGAAAGTGAAACTCTTTGTCTTTCTTGTGCTCGAGCTTGATGTTCTCGCCAGCTTCTATTGCCTGGACACACTTTGCAAACACGTCGAATACGGTTGTCTTTTTTGTCATGCTGCCCCTTTGTTGAATTCCTTGCACTATTTGTCCTGGTTGCATGGCATCTGATGTTTCATGTGGCAGTGGAAAAGGCCAATGAAAGTCCCCAAATTTCGCCCCATCTGGGTCGGAAGGATGACGACCTCGTTTTCGAGATGCGCCCTTACAGGTTTCACAATAGCAGGGCATCGAATTCCCTCGGTTATCCCTGATTACTCCTGTGGTGGGCTTTATCTCGTATCTGTGCCAGATTGATTCCGCGCTGGCACTACCGCTCCGACATGCTTGTGGGTTGTGGCCATCGACACACCATAACGGCTGGCTATTAACGTGACACCTAAATGCTCAGATCGCGTAGAAGCGGATATTTTAACACTCGGGACTACTTGTCTTCGGCTATTGATTTCCTGGCCACACCGGCATCTATCACGCGCAATGCGTCGGACATACCAAGCATCGGCACGCCCCCGAGGACAAGTAACTCAAAATTTGATGTCGACACAAGTCAGCAGGCGGCGGCCAGAACCTGACGCCCCCCCCAAGCGTCATCGGTGTCATCTATCACTTAACGGCAGGTATCCGACACATTACTGACCTAGACGAGTAGGTTGTTGCGCGTCTGCAAAGGCCGAACAGCACGAATTCGCTGTCTGGCAGCATTTGGAGTGGAACGGCCTGTTGAATGGCCGTAACCGAAACGAGCTGACAGGCTGGCTGTGGCCGAAAGCGGCCCTGGGCTTCATTCGATCCCAATTGCGGTCTGCCAGCTCAGCCCCCATTCCCCATCAGTTTTCCTCCCGCTTCAACTCATGGGGCCTGGCTCCCAGGTCGTTCCACGGGGTGCCGTGGCTGCGGGCCTGGGTGAACCAGCGGAGTTTGGCGGCCAGGCGGAACAGCCAGGCGGGGAGGAGGGGGCGGGC
>NZ_JBXAST010000076.1:0-13409 GCF_058809645.1 Azospira sp. MPR-E4
CCCTCGCCCCGCCCCGCGGGCGCTAGAATGGCGGCGATGCCTGCCGCCACGCCCTCCCTGCCCGCCACCCCGTCCATTGCCTCCGGCCAGCCCCTGGCCCGGCTGGTCATGCTGCGCCGGATCGAAGTGCTGGCCCAGGGCCTGGTCCTGGTGCTGGCCGCCGGCTGGCTGCGCATTCCCCTGGAAGTCCTGCCCATGGCCGCCGCCAGCATCGGCCTGGGCCTCTTCAATCTGTATACCCAGTGGCGCCTGGGCCGCCCCCGGCCCGTGGGCGACCGGGAATATTTCTGCCAGCTCCTGCCCGACGTGCTGGTGCTGACCCTGCTGCTCTATTACGCCGGCGGCTCGGCCAATCCCTTCGTCTCCCTGTTCCTGCTGCCCCTCACCATCGCCGCCGCCACCCTGCCCGGGCGCTACATCTGGGCCATGGCCGGCATCACCCTGGGGGCCTACACCTTCCTCATGTTCTTCAACCTGCCGCTGCCGCCGCCCCAGGGCGACCTGGCCCGGCTGGACGAAATCCTGGCCCGGGCCAGCGGCGTCGCCCCGGAACACGCCGGCCACGGCGGCGGCTTTGCCCTGCACGTGCTGGGCATGTGGTTCAACTTTCTGGTGAGCGCCCTCATCGTTGCCTTCTTCCTTTCCCGCCTGGCCGCCACCCTGCGGGAGCGGGAACGGGAGCTGGGCGAGGCCCGCCAGCGGGAACAGGAGCGGGCCCTGCGCCACGAGCAGATCCTGGCCCTGGGCACCCTGGCCGCCGGCGCCGCCCACAAGTTGGGCACGCCCCTGTCCACCATGGCCGTGGTGCTGCGGGAACTGGAGCTTGAACACGGCCAGACCCCGGCCCTGGGAGAAGACCTGGCCCTGCTGCGGCAACAGGTGGACCTGTGCAAGCGCACCCTGACCCAGGTCCTGGCCTCCGCCGGCGCCGCCCGGGAAGGGCAGGAAGCCGCCCCCGCCCGGCCCCTCGGCCAGTGGCTCAATGAGCTGCTCGATGGCTGGCGCGTGCTGCGGCCCCGGGTGCGGGTGGACTACCAGTCGGCAGATGGCGACGCCGAGCCTCTGGTGCAGGCGGAGCCGAGCCTGGAGCAGGCCCTCATCAACATCCTGGACAACGCCGCCGACGCCTCCCCCGAAGGGGTCGAAGTGCGCAGCCGCTGCCAGGGCGAGGACTGCATCATCGAATTCCTCGACCGGGGCCCGGGCCTGGACCCGGCCCTGGCGCCGCGCCTGGGCCAGGCCTTCGTCAGCACCAAGGACGACCCGACCCAGGCCGGCGGCAGCGGCATCGGCCTGTTCCTCACCCGGGCCACCCTGGAACGCTTCGGAGGCCGCCTCGAACTGTGCAACCGGCCGGCCCCGGAAGGCTCCGGCGCCTGCTGCCGCATCACCCTTCCCCTCGCCGCACTGAACCGCCACAGGCCATGAACGACACCCTTCCCGCCAGCACCGACGCCCTCGACGGCCCGGACAACGACTGCCCCACCCTGCTCCTGGTGGACGACGACGAAGTCTTCCGCCGGGTCCTCACCCGGGCCCTGGAACGCCGCGGCTACCTGGTGACGCCGGCGGACAGCGCCGAGAGCGCCTACGCCCTGGCCAGCGCCAACCCGCCCGAATATGCGGTGGTGGACCTGAAGATGCCCGGCGACTCGGGCCTGGTGCTGATCGAAAAACTGGCCGCCCTGGAGGCGGGCACCCGCATCGTCATGCTCACCGGCTACGCCAGCATCGCCACGGCGGTGGAGGCCATCAAGCTGGGCGCCACCCACTACCTGGCCAAGCCGGCGGACGCCGACGAGATCGTCGCCGCCCTGCAGCGCACCGCCGGCGACGCCACCACCCCGGTGGCCGACTCGCCCCTGTCGGTGGACCGGCTCGAATGGGAGCACATCCAGAAGGTGCTGGCGGAACACGGCGGCAACGTCTCCGCCACCGCCCGGGCCCTGAAAATGCACCGCCGCACCCTGCAGCGCAAATTGGGCAAGCGTCCGGTAAGGGAATAGGGGCCGCCCCCAGGCCATCACCAGGGGCACGCCCCCTCCGAGAGGCAGAAAGGACGCCACTCTTCGGGATGCCATCCCGGAGATGCAAGCAGCACGGGCATTCCAGGCCAGGCATCCACAGCCGTCCATTCCCGACGGGACACTAGCCCCAGCTGTCGGTGGGACGGCCGGCACCACGGCAGGATGGGCATAGACCCGGGAGCGCGCTAGACTGCGGCCGGCGGCTGGTACCGCTTGCCTGGCGCCAGCCAGCATCCCCGAGCCGCGTTCTACCCCAACCCTTTCAGCCTCTCCACGCCCCATGGTCGACGACACCCCCCTGCCCTACATTCCCGGACTCAGCCGCGACGGTCGCCTGCGGCTGGACAAATGGCTGTGGGCCGCCCGCTTCTTCAAGACCCGGGCCCTGGCCCAGGACGCGGCGGAGGGCAACAAGGTCAAGCTCAACGGCCAGACGGTGAAGGCCTCCCGGGAGGTCAAGGCCGGCGACCGCCTCGACATCGGGACAGGCCAGGAACGCTGGGAAGTGACGGTGCTGGCGGTCAACGGCCAGCGGCGGCCGGCGCCGGAAGCCCGGCTGCTGTATGAGGAAAGTGCGGAATCCGTGGCGCGCCGCGCCACCGAACAGGAACAACGGGCCCTGGCCCCCTCCCCCGGCCAGGACAGCCGGGGCCGCCCGACCAAGCGGGACCGGCGTCGCCTGGACCGCTTCGCCGGCTAATCCGGACGGCCGATGCTGATGGCCGCCGTCGGGCAGGGCGCCAGGCAGGCGCCGCAGCCGGTGCAGCGGTCTTCCAGCAATACCGGCAGGGCCGGGCCGCCGGCCCGGGCGGGAAAGCGCAGGGCGCCCTCGGGACAGAAATCGCCGCAGCTGCGGCACTCCACCTGCTGCCGGGCAAGACAGGCGTCGCCGGCGGCGGCCTTGTAGGGCCAGGGTTGCCGGTCATCCTCCCGGCGCAGGGCCCGGGGCCGGCAGGCGCTGGCGCACTGGCCGCAGAAGGTGCATTCCCCCTGGCGGAAATCCACCACCGGCGGCTGGCCGGGGGCCAGCGCCATCAGGATGCCGGTGGGACAGACCCGGATGCAGTCGCCGCAGCCGGTGCATTGCTGCAGGAAGGCCGCCTCGTCCACGGCCCAGGGCGGCCGCAGGGGCGCCGCCGGGGCGCTGCGGCCGCGGAAAAAACCGCGCCGGGACAGGTTGGCAGGGGGATGGCTCAAGACGGCGTGCTCCGCGGCAGTAGCAAAGAAAAAGGCGGGGCAACTGCCCCGCCCCAATTGGCCGCAAAGCCAACTCGCGAAGATTTGCGGCCCGAGAGATCGTTACTGCTTGGCGGCGGTCACGTCGGCCTTGGCGCCGACGCCCAGGCTGTAGCCGAAGGAAACGTGGTGGAAGCGGCCGCCGGCGTGGTCGTCGTGGATGGCGAAGCCGAAGGGCACGGTCTTGCCTTCGGCCAGGGCCACGTCGCCTTCGCCGCCGGTGAGCTTGCGGGTGAAGGTGACGGTCCAGGTGTCGCCCTTCTTCTCGCCCTTGGCATCCACCAGGGCCTTGCCGCCTTCCATGACGCGCTTGTCGGCGATGTAGCCGTCCACCGGCTTGGCGCCCTTGCCGCTCTTCCACTGGATCAGATCGTAGTAGACGCCGCCGGCCACATTGCCGTCCTTGACGTACTTGGTCTTCTTGTCGTCGGCGCCGGGCATGGTGCGGGCGTCGGTGTGGCAGCTCTGCCAGCAGCCGACCTGGTCGGCCAGGGGCACCTTGTCGCCGGCCAGCAGCACGGTCAGCTTGACCTCGTTGTCCTTGTCCAGCTTCTCGCCGCCGCTGGCGGGCTGCTTCCAGGAGAAGCGGAAGTACACGTTGTCCTTGTCGTAGGCGGCCTGGACGTTGACCGGAATGGAGCCGGCCTTGCCCTTGGGCGGGGTCGGTTCCAGCTTCTCGCCGGAGACCACCTTCTTGCCGATGTCGGCGATTTCCTCTTCGTGGCAGCCGGTGCAGGCCTCGCCCTTGCGGATGCCCTTGGCGCCGCTGTGGTCGGTGCCCTTGGTGATCCACTCGATGCCGGAGGTGCCCGGGTAGAACACGGTGATCTTCTTGGCGGGGACCTTGGACCAGTCGGGAGCGGCGAAAGCGGCCTGGCTGCCCAGGGCCAGCATGAGGCCGACGGCGGAGGCGATGGCGGTTTGCTTGAACATGGTGTAACTCTCCATTCTTGATTTGGGCTCGGGGAGCCGGCTGCTTGGTTCAGGGGCGGGGCCTTGCTGCGCCCCGCCGGTTACGGCCTGCCGTGGGATTCGACGCAGATTACTCGTCGTCGTCCTCGGGCATGTTCTGGGGTTTGTGGTGGGCAATACCCTTGTGGCAGTCGATGCAGGTCTTGTTGTCCTTCTGGGCCAGCTCGTGCATCTTCTTGGCGCGGGGCTTCTGCTTGTCCGTGTTCATGCCGTCGAAGCTGTGGCAGTTGCGGCACTCGCGGGAATCGCTCTTCTTCATCCGCTCCCACTCGTGGGTCGCCAGTTCCAGGCGCTTGGCCTCGAACTTTTCCTTGGTGTCGATGGTGCCGGTGAGCTTGCCCCAGACTTCCTGGCTGGCCTGGATCTTCCGCTTCATCTTGTGCACCCAGTCCTTCGGCACATGGCAGTCGGAGCAGACGGCACGCACGCCGGTGCGGTTGGAGTAGTGGATGGTCTGCTTGTATTCCTGGTACACGTTGTCCCGCATCTCGTGGCAGGAGATGCAGAACTCCAGGGTGTTGGTGGCTTCCATGGCGGTGTTGAAGCCGCCCCAGAAAATGATGCCGCTGACGAAGCCGACGGTGATCAGCGCAAACAAGGAATACTTGGCGCTGGGCTTCTTGAGGGTGGCCCAAAGGCCGGTTTTCTGATTCTCGGACATGATGCGCTTTCTCTCCCTGAGGCCGGCAGCAGGGCTGAAATGCCCGAACCGGACTTCTCTCTATCGTGGGAAGCAGTCTAGCCGAGGCGAAAAGCCCGGATATTTGATGCGGGTTAATTCCGCGCAAAAACGCGGAACGGCCCGTGCGGGCCGTCCGTGACGCTGCCTAAACACTGGAAAATCAAGGATTTCACAAGGACCTGCCACCCCAGGCAGGATGGACGCGCCTCTCCGGCATGGGGCGCCGGAAAGTGGCGCCCCGCCTGCCTTGCAGGCCTGCCGCCTACTTGCGGGCGGCCTTTTTCCCCGGCTGGGCCTCGGCCTTTTCCCGTAGGCGGGCCAGGGCTTCCTTGAGGGAGGTCTCCTCTTCCGAGCCCGGTTCCACCATGGGCAGCAGCCGTTCCCAGTAGCCGATGGCGGCCTTGTAGTCCTCCCGCTCGCCGGCGGCGACGCCGGCCAGGATCAGGGCCTGGGGCTCTTCCGGATTGAGCTTGAGGGCCTGGTTGATGAGCTGGGTCGGCTTGCCGGCGAAACGGCCTTCGCTGAGGCTGGCCAGGGTTTCGGCGTAGTCGGTGAGCAGGGCGGCATTTTCCTGCAGCAGCTTGCCGCCCTTGGCATAGGCGTCGGCGGCCTCCTGCAGGCGGCCCAGAGTCTTGTAGGAGCGGGCCAGCATGATCCAGCCCTTTTCGTCGTCCGGATTGTCCTTCATGCGGGCGGCCAGCTTGCCCACCATGTCGTTGATCTGCTCCGCCGTCACCTGGGGCTGGGCCTGCAGGTTGCGCGGGTCCAGGGCCTTGGGGTTGCCCAGCAGGGTGTAGCCCAGCAGGGCGGCGG
Source organism: Azospira sp. MPR-E4 (assembly GCF_058809645.1). Classification (NCBI taxonomy): domain Bacteria; kingdom Pseudomonadati; phylum Pseudomonadota; class Betaproteobacteria; order Rhodocyclales; family Rhodocyclaceae; genus Azospira; species Azospira sp. MPR-E4. The sequence goes on from NZ_JBXAST010000076.1 coordinate 5,731, forward strand.
CGGGCAGCAGCAGGGCCAGGACGATGGCGGTGGGGCGGCTCGGCCCCTGGCGCGGTGCGACCGCCTCGGCGGCCACGTCCACCTCTTCCAGCAGGCGGCGCTGCAGTTCTTCCCGAGCCTGCTGATAGTCGGCTTCGCCCAGGGTGCCGGCGGCCTTTTCCTTTTCCAGCTCGGCTTCCTGGTCGCGGAACACGGCCAGGTTGGCCTGACGGCGGTCGGCCCGGCTCACCGCCCGGCCCCTGAGCAGGGGCGGCAGCAGGAGCAGGACGACGAGGGCCACCAGGACGGCGGCGGCGATGGCAAAGGCGGTCATTGGACGGAATCTTTCTTGTCGGAGGCGGCGGCTTCCTGCAGCAGGGTTTCGGCGCGGCGGCGCTCGGCCTCGGAAAGGCCGCCGCCGGCAGCGGCCGTGGCGGCCACGTTACGCCGGCGCAGGTAGCGCACCAGGGCCACCAGGCCGACCACCAGGATCAGCAGGGGCCCGAACCACAGCAGGGCGGTGTTGTTCTGCACCGGCGGCCGGTAGAGGACGAAGTCGCCGTAGCGGGCCACCATGAAGTCGAGGATTTCCCGGTCGCTCTTGCCCTGCTGGATCATGCCGCGGATTTCCCGGCGCAGGTCCAGGGCCAGGTCGGCGTTGGAATCGGCAATGGTCTGGTTCTGGCAGACCAGGCAGCGCAGCTCGGCGGAAATTTCCATGAGACGCTTTTCCGCCACCGGGTCGGCGGCCAGGTCGGCCGCTTCCTTGGCCTGCAGGGAGGCGAAGGGGGCCAGGGCCGCCAGGGCCAGGCAGGCGGCCAGGCACAGTCGCTTGAAGGGGCTCATTTGTTCAGCTCCGCCACCAGGGGCAGGATTTTCTTTTCCAGCACCTCGGGGGTGATGGGGCCGATGTGCTTGAAGCGGATGACGCCGGCCTTGTCGATCAGGTAGGTCTCGGGAGCGCCATAGACGCCATAGTCGATGGCGACGCGGCCGTCCAGGTCCATGATCACCGTCTGGTAGGGATTGCCCTTGGCCGCCAGCAGCTTGCTGGAACGCTGGATGGCCAGGGCCATTTCCTTCTCCGGGGTGTCGGGCTTGCTGTCCAGGGCGCCGTCGCCGCGCACTTCCTTCCAGTTGAAGCCGACGATGGGCAGATAGTTGCGCTTGGACATTTCCACCAGCACCGGATGCTCCTGCACGCAGGAGGGACACCAGGTGGCCCAGACGTTGAGCAGCCACACCTGGCCCTTCATCTCCTCGGGGGAGAAGGTCTTGGCCGGGTTGTCCAGGCGCGGCAGGGCGAAGGCCGGGGCCGGCTTGCCCACCAGGGGCGAGGGCACTTCCCGGGGATTGAGGTTGAGGCCGATGGCCAGCAGCACCACCAGGACGATGAAACCGATGAGGGGCCAGAGGAACTTGTTCATGGTCGTATCAGGCTCGTTCAGGCCGCAGCGGAAGAGGCGGCGGCGGTTGGCGTGGCGGCCCGGGCCTTGACCCGGTAGCGGCGGTCGGCGATGGCGATGAGGCCGCCCAGGGACATCAGCAGGCAGCCGCCCCAGATCCAGTCCACGAAGGGCTTGTAGTAGACCCGCACGGCCCAGGCGCCTTCCGGCTGGCTCTTGTTGATGGGCTCACCCAGGGAGACGTACACGTCCCGGGTCAGGCCGGCGTCGATGGCGGCTTCGGTCATGGGCATGGCGGAGGAGGCGTAGTTGCGCTTTTCCGGATGCAGCACCTTGTCCAGCTTGCCGTCCTTGAGCAGCTCCACCTCGCCGCGCAGGGCCAGGTAGTTGGGACCTTCCACCTGATGCACGCCGATGAAGCGGAATTCGTAGCCCACCAGATGGACGCTGTCGCCCGGCTCCATCTTCACGTCCTTCTCCACCTCGTAGTTCTTCACCAGGGTGACGCCGACGACGAACACGGCGACGCCGATGTGGGCCAGGTGCATGCCCCAGAAGCTGCGGGGCTGCTTGAAGACGGCGGCAGCGAAGGAGAGGTCGCCCCGGGTGGCGCGCACCCGCTGCAGGAAGTTGAGCACCGCGGTGAGGGTGATCCAGGCGGCCACCAGGATGCCGACGGCCACGGCGGTATGCCAGGTACCGTAGATGAAGGGCACGGCCACGCCCACCAGCACGGCGGCGGCGAAGGCCCAGCGCAACAGGCGGGCGATCTCGGCCAGGCTGGCTTCCTTCCAGCGGGCGAAGGGGGCCACGCCCATGAGGAACAGCACCGGCACCATCAGGGGGGCGAAGACGGTGTTGAAGTAGGGCGGGCCGACGGAAATCTTGCCGGCGTTGAGGGCGTCGATCAGCAGCGGGTAGAGGGTGCCGAGGAAGACGGTGCCGCAGCCCACCACCAGCAGGACATTGTTGGTGAGCAGGAAGGATTCCCGGGACACCAGGCTGAAGCGCCCGCCCAGGCCCACCTTGGGAGCGCGCCAGGCGAACAGCACCAGGCTGGAGCCGATCACCACCACCAGGAAGGCGAGGATGAAGATGCCCCGGGTCGGGTCGGTGGCGAAGGCGTGCACCGAGGTCAGCACGCCGGAACGGACCAGGAAGGTACCGAGCAGGGACAGGGAGAAGGCGCCGATGGCCAGCATCACCGTCCAGTTCTTGAAGCTGCCGCGCTTCTCGGTCACCGCCAGGGAGTGGATCAGGGCGGTGCCCACCAGCCAGGGCATGAAGGAGGCGTTTTCCACCGGGTCCCAGAACCACCAGCCGCCCCAGCCCAGCTCGTAATAGGCCCACCAGGAGCCGAGGGCGATGCCCAGGGTGAGGAAGATCCAGGCGGAGGTGGTCCACGGCCGGGACCAGCGGGCCCAGGCGGCGTCCAGCTGGCCGGAAAGGAGGGCGGCGACGGCGAAGGCGTAGGCCACGGAGAAGCCGACGTAGCCCATGTAGAGCATGGGCGGGTGGAAGACCAGGCCCGGGTCCTGCAGCAGGGGATTCAGGTCGCGGCCTTCCTGGGCTGCCGGCAGCAGGCGCTCGAAGGGGTTGGAGGTGACCAGGATGAAGAGCAGGAAGCCGGCCGCCACCAGACCGAGGACGCCCAGCACCCGGGCCACCATGGGCTCCGGCAGCTGGCGCGACAGGGCCGCCACGGCGAAGGTCCACAGGGACAGCATCAGGGCCCACAGCAGCAGGGAGCCTTCGTGGCCGCCCCATACGGCGGAGAACTTGTACAGGGTGGGCAGCAGGGTGTTGGAATGCTGGGCCACATAGACGACGGAGAAGTCGCTCTGCACGAAGGCCCAGGTCAGGCAGCCGAAGGCGAAGGCCACCAGCAGGGCCTGGGCCATGGCCGCCGGACGGGCGACGAGGACCCAGGGGGTACGGCCCTGATGGGCGCCCACCAGGGGCAGCACGCCCTGCACCAGGGCGACGCAGAAGGCCAGGATGAGGGCGAAGTGCCCGAGTTCGGGGATCATGGGGTCGCTCTCAATACTTCAGGGTTTTGGCCGCAGCCTTTTCGGCTGCCTCGACGGCCGCCTTCTTCTCGCCGGCTTCTGCCGCGGCCTTGTTCTCGCCGGCCTTGGCATGGGCGTCGGCAACGGCCTTCTGGGCTTCCGGCGGCATGTAGTTCTCGTCGTGCTTGGCCAGCACCTCGGTGGCGACGAAGAGGCCGGCATCATCCAGCTTGCCCTGGGCCACGACGCCCTTACCTTCCTTGAACAGGTCCGGCAGGATGCCCTTGTACTGCACCGGCAGGGTCTGGTCGGTGTCGGTCACGGCAAAGCGGACGCTGACGCCGTCGGCCAGGCGCTCGACGCTGCCTTCCTTGACCAGGCCGCCGATGCGGAAGGTCTTGCCCTTGGGTGCCTCACCGGCCAGGACCTGGGTGGGGGAGAAGAAGAACACCAGGTTGCTGTTGAAGGCGTTCAGCACCAGGGCCGTGCCGATGCCGAGAACCGCCAGACCGGCGACGATGAGGGCGATGCGCTTGTGACGGGCTTTCAACTTTCTTCACTCCTTTGGGCCAGATTCTCGGCAGTGATCTGCCGCTTCAGGCGGGACAACAGGTTCTTACGACGCCGGGCGACGATGATCGGTTCCACCGCCATGATGAGGGCGGTGACACCGAAGGAACCCCAGACGTAAAAGGCGTAACCGCCCATGGCGAAAAACTCGGAGGCGCTGTTCCAGTGCATCTCAGGACTCCTTGCCGGCCAGCAGCTGGCGCACCCATTCGGTGTGCCGCTCCCGCTCCAGCATGATGTTGCGGGCCCGCCCCAGGGCCACGGCGATGGAATACATCCAGAAGCACAGGGCCACCAGCAGCATGGCCCAGAGCATGGTGGCGGCCATGGAGGGGGACTTGGTGAGGGAGACGGAAGCGCCCTGGTGCAGGGTGTTCCACCACTTCACGGAGAAATAGATGATGGGGATGTTCACCACCCCCACCAGGGCCAGCACGGCGCCGGCCTTGTCGGCCCGGCGCGGGTCGTCGATGGCGGACTGCAGGGCGATGAAGCCGATGTAGAGGAAGAGCAGGATCAGCTCGGAGGTCAGCCGCGCATCCCACACCCACCAGGTGCCCCACATGGGCTTGCCCCAGAGGGCGCCGGTCCACAGGGAGAGGAAGGCCATCAGCGCCCCGGTGGGAGCCAGGGCGGTGGCCATCATGCCCGACAGGCGGGTGTTGAAGGCCAGGCCCAGGGCGGCCCAGAAGGCCATCACCAGGTAGATGAACATGCTCATCCAGGAGGCGGGCACGTGGATGAAGATGATGCGGTAGCCCTCGCCCTGCTGGAAGTCCGTGGGGGCCACGAACATGCCCAGGTAGAGGCCGGCCACGCCGAAGACGACGGAGAGGGCGACGAACCAGGGGATCATCTTGCCCGCCAGGGGGTAGAAGGTCGCCGGGGAGGCGAACTTGAACCAGTTGATCAGTCGATTGTTCATTCGAGAGATATCTTCAAGGCCGCCGCGGTCGCCCACGGCGCGAAAAACAGGCTGCCGGCCAGCAAGGCGCCGAGCAGGGACAGATGGGCTTCGAAGCCCAGGCCGGAAACGGCCGCATCGACGGCGCCGGCACCGAAAATCAGCACCGGAATATACAGGGGCAGCACCAGCAGGGAAACCAGCACGCCGCCGCCCCGCAGGCCCAGGGTCAGGGCGGCGCCGATGGCGCCGATGGCCGAGAGGGAGGGGGTGCCCACCAGCAGGGCCAGGGTCAGCACCAGGAGGCCGTCGGCGGACAGGTCGAACTGTAGGCCGAGAACCGGCGCCAGCAAAGTCAGGGGCAGCCCGGAGGTGAGCCAGTGGGCGGCCATCTTGCCGAGCACGGTGACCGGCAGGGGCTGGGGCGCCAGCACCAGCTGTTCCAGGGTGCCGTCCCGGTAGTCGTCGCCGAAGAGGCGCGGCAGGGTCAGCATGGTGGCCAGCAGGGCCGCCACCCACAGCACGCCGGGGGCCATCTTGCGCAGCATGTCCATCTCGGGGCCGACCCCCAGGGGAAAGAGGCTGACGACGATGATGAAGAAAAACAGGGCGGAAACCAGATCGGCCTGGCGGCGCAGGGCCAGCTTCAGGTCCCGGGCGATGACGGCGAAGAGCAGGTCGAGCATCAGGCCCCCAGCCGGTATTCGCGGAGGTTGCCGGCGGGAATGGTCACCGCCTGGTGCGTGGTCATCACTGCCAGGCCGCCCCGCTGCAGGTGGGCGCCGATGAGGCCGGCCACCATGTCCACGGCGGCCACGTCGAGGGCCACGAAGGGCTCGTCCAGCACCCACAGGGCACGGCGCTCGTGGATCAGGCGGGCCAGGGCGACGCGGCGCTTCTGGCCCTGGGACAGGTATTTGGCCTGCAGGTCTTCCCGCCCGGCCAGGCCGACGGCGTAAAGGGCCTCCAGGGCCTGCTCCTCGGAGAGGGGCTCGCCGGCCAGACGGGCCGAGGCCAGCAGGTTCTCCAGGGGCGTCAGTTCTTCCTTGATGGCGTTGTGGTGGCCCATGTAGCAAAGCTCGGCCCGGTAATCCTCGGCCAGCTTGCGGATCGGCTCGCCGCGCCAGGTGATCTCGCCCGCCACGGGCTGGGCCAGGCCCACCAGCATGCGCAGCAGGCTGGTCTTGCCGGCGCCGTTTTTGCCCTGCAGGTTGAGCAATTCGCCGCCTTCCAGGCGAAAGCTCACCCCGGCGAACAGGCGACGGTCACCGCGTACGCATTCCAGTTGGGAGGCTTCCAGCATTGATGAGGGCGTCCAGGCAATCTGGGCGGGATTATGGAGGCGAGAGTGTAGCGGCTCTTTGATGGGAAACAAAACCGGTGCAAATTATTCCCGGCAGCCCGGATTATGGGCTATCCGGCACCTGTTCCCAATAGCCGGAAGCATTTAGGTGCAGAAAAAAACGGGGGCCACGGCCCCCGTTCCAAGTCGAGAGGCGCTGCTTACTTCTTGCCGAAGGGCTGGGGACGCGGGGTGGCGTCGGCAGACGGCGGCAGGATCGGCAGCTTGAAGCTGGGCTGGTCGCCGGTCAGGGTCTTCAGGAAGGCCACGATCTTGGCGTTTTCCTCATCCGTGAACTTCTTGCCCAGCTGGATGCGGCCCATGGTGTCCACCGCTTCCTTCAGGGTGTTGGCGGCGCCGTCGTGGAAGTAGGGGTAGGTCATTTCCACGTTGCGCAGGGTCGGCACCTTGAAGTTGAAGCGGTCCGCATCCTTGCCGGTCACGGCGACCCGGCCTTCGGCGGCGCTGGAAGCCTTGTACGGTTCCACCACGCCCATCTTCTGGAAGGAGTTGCCGCCCACGGCCGGACCGTTGTGGCAGGCGACGCAGCCGCTGTCCTTGAACAGCTTGTAGCCTTCCAGCTCGTTCTTGCTCAGGGCCTTCTGGTCGCCCTTCAGCCACTTGTCGAAGCGGGAATTGGGGGTCACCAGGGTTTCCTCGAAGGCGGCGATGGCCTTGGTGATGCCGTCGATATCCACCTTGTCGGAGCCGAAGGCCTTCTTGAACTCGGCCACGTAGCCGGGAATGGACTTCACCACGTCCACCGCCAGGGTGTGGTTGGAGGCCATTTCACCCGGGTTGGCGATGGGGCCGCCGGCCTGGGCCTTGAGGTCGGCCGCACGGCCGTCCCAGAACTGGGCCACGTTGAGGCTGGAATTGAGCACGGTGGGCGCGTTGATGGGACCTTCGTTCCAGTTGTGGCCGATGGAGGTCTTGATGTTGTCCGTACCGCCCATGGACAGGTTGTGGCAGGAATTGCAGGAAATGAAGCCGGACATGGACAGCCGGGGGTCGAAATACAGCTTCTTGCCCAGTTCCACCAGGGCCGGGTTGGCCACCTTGGCGGGCTTGATCGGCTGGATGGGCTCATTGCCGGCGGCTTGCGCCAGGCCGGCAAGGCCCAGGGTGGCCGCCAGGACGATGGCGGTCGGCGTGATCTTGAGTTGGAACATGTGTCACTCCCTTCGGGTTATGGAAATATTGTGCCGCCATTGTCCATCCCACGAGTAGGGTCTTGTTGACGTAAGTCAATGTTTTTCAATGGTTTTTGGCTATACATCCTATAGCTTTCGCCTATGCACCCTTACGGCGGCGGTCCCCGGACAACATCCGCCGCCGGCCTTCAACGCCTGTATTGGCCGGGGATTCCGGAGCAATCGGCGGCCCCGCCGCCGTCCCCCGGGAAGCCGGCCCTCATCGCCACACCGGACGGGCCGTACGGCCCTCGCCCGCCCCTATCTCCCGCCCCC
>NZ_JBXAST010000077.1:0-12933 GCF_058809645.1 Azospira sp. MPR-E4
GCCGCCGCCCCACCCTGGTGTGGATCATTCCCCTGCTGGCGGTGGCCCTCAGTCTGGGCCTGGGCATCAAGGCCCTGCTCGAGCGGGGGCCCCAGATCACCCTGCAGTTCGCCCGGGCAGAAGGTCTGGAGGCCAACAAGACCCGCCTCAAGTACAAGGACGTGGACATCGGCACGGTGACGGACATCACCCTGAGCCCGGACCGCAGCTCGGTCCAGGTCAAGGTCCAGGTGAACAACAGCGCCAAGGGCCTGCTGGTGGAGGACAGCCGCTTCTGGGTGGTGCGCCCCCGGGTCACCGTGGGCGGCGTTTCCGGCCTCGCCACCCTGCTCTCCGGGGTGCATATCGCCATCGACCCGGGCCACTCCGGCAGCGACGCCCGGGAATTCGTCGGCCTGGAGGAGCCGCCGGCCATCACCAGCGACACCCGGGGCAGCCAGTTCAAGCTCAGCAGCGACACCCTGGGTTCCCTCGACATCGGCGCCCCGGTCTATTACCGGCGCATCCCGGTGGGCCGGGTCATCGGCTACGCCATGCAGCCCGATGGCCGCGGCGTCGATGTGCAGATTTTCGTGGATGCCCCCTACGACCGTTTCGTCAGTCCCAATTCCCGCTTCTGGCACGCCAGCGGCGTCGATGTGGCCATGGATGCGGACGGAGTCAAGCTCAACATGCAGTCCGTGCTCAGCCTGATGCTGGGTGGCGTCGCCTTCTCCAGCCCCGAAGGGGAGCCCGGCGAGACGCCGGCAGCGGCCCCCGCCGCCAGCACCTTCGTCCTCCATCCGGACCAGGCCACGGCTCAGCGCATTCCCGACAGCAGCTACCAGAAGTACGTGCTCATCTTCCGCGAATCGGTGCGGGGCCTGACGGTGGGCGCCCCGGTGGATTTCCGCGGCATCACCGCCGGCGAGGTGTCCCGCATCGACCTGGATTTCGACCAGACCACCAAGAACTTTTCCATGGCGGTGGAGATCAAGCTCTACCCGGAACGCCTCAGTCGCCGCAGCCGCGGCATGGGCAACGCGGAACCCAGCCGCAAGGACATCCGGGAAGTGCTCAACGCCATGGTGGCCCGGGGCTTCCGCGCCCAGCTGCGCACCGGCAACATCGTCAGCGGCCAGCGCTACGTGGCCCTGGACTACTTCCCCAACGCCAAGCCCGCCGCCATGCGCTGGGGCAAGGGCATTGCCGAACTGCCGACCCAGCCCGGCAGCCTGGACTCCCTGCAGGACCAGCTGGAAACCATCGCCACGACTCTGCAGCACACCCTGCAGCACACGGACAAGCTGATCACCCGCCTGGACCGGGAAGTGGTGCCGGAACTGGCCGACACCCTGCGCGATGCCCGCAAGGCCCTGGACCAGGCCAACAAGGTCCTGGCCAGCGACGCCCCGATGCAGCAGGAAGTGCGCGACACCCTGCGGGAAGTGGGCCGGGCCGCCAGCGCCGTGCGCAACCTGGCGGACCTGCTGGAACGCCAGCCCGAAGCCCTGCTCAAGGGCAAGAAGGACGATTGAGAGGATTGAGAGAAATGCCGACCATGCCCACGCGCCGCCCCATCGCCGCCCGTTCTACCCTTTCCGCCTTCGCCGCCGCCCGGCGCGGCGCCCTCGCCATCCTGGGCACCGCCCTGCTCCTGGCGGCCTGCGGCACCACGCCCAAGGCCAGCCTCTACACCCTGGACGACGGCCGCCCCGGCGGCCAGGGCAACGGCCCCAGCGTGCTGCTGCTCAGCGCCAGCCTGCCCGAATTGCTGGACCGGCCCCAGCTGGTGCTGCGGGGCCCGGACCAGCGCATCTTGCTCAGCGAACAGCAGCGCTGGGCCGAGCCCCTGCGCAGCGGCATCGCCCGCAGCATCGCCGCCGACCTGGGACGCCTGCTGGCTTCTTCCCGGGTGGCGGCCCTGCCCAACGGCGCCCCCCATTTCGACGCCGACTTCCGCCTCACCCTGCACGTGCAGCGCCTGGAGGCCCAGGTGGGCCGGGGCGTCGATCTGGATCTGCTGTGGACCCTGCAGCCGCGGCAGGGCAAGGAGCTGCTCGGCCGCAGCCAGGTGCACGAGCCGCTGGCGGCGGGGAACGAAACCATGACGGGCGACGGCGGCGCCGCCGCCCTGGTGGCGGCCCAGCGCCGGGCTCTCAGTCAGGCCGCCGCCGAGATAGCCGCGGCCATCCGGAGCCAACCCCTGCCGGCTGCAGCCCAATAGGGACGGCCACCTTCAGGCACGGCAGGCCGGGAACAAGGCGCCATGCGCCTTCCCGGCCACCCTATTTCTCAGGCCGCCACCTTGCTGGACGGCGGCCCCGACTGTCCCCGCCTTAACCCAGGGCCCGGGTGACGATCTCGAACACGTCCCGGGACAGGCCGGGATGGTCCCGCAGACTTTCCAGGGCCGCCCGGCTGTGGGCCTGGCGGCCGGCGTCGAACTTCTTCCAGCGATCGAAGCAGCGGGCCAGGCGGGAAGCCACCTGGGGATTGCGGGCGTCCAGGGCCTTGATCTGCTCGGCGAAGAAACGATAGCCGGCGCCGTCGGCGGCGTGGAAGCGCACCAGGTTTGCACCGAAGGTGCGCAGCAGGGCATAGACCTTGTTGGGATTGCCGAGGTCGAAGGCCGGATGGCCGGTGAGGCGCTGCACCGTGGCCAGGGTGTCGGGCTGGCGGCTGGAGGACTGCACCGCCAGCCATTTATCCACCACCAGGGCCTCGCCCTGCCAGCGCTGGTAGAAGGCGGCCAGGGCCGTCTCCCGCTCGGGGCAGTCGCCCAGCACGTTGGCCAGGGCGGCCAGGGCGGCAAACTGGTCGGTCATGTTGTCCGCGTCCTCGAACTGGCGCACGGCCAGCTGGCGCATGCCGGCGGTGTTGAATTCCAGCAGGTAGGAGAGGCACAGGTTGCGCAGGGCGCGGCGGCCGGCGTCTTCGGCGCTGGGCTGGTAGGGACCGCTGGGGGCCAGTTCCGCATAGACGGCAGCCAGCTCGGCCCGCAGGCCCTCGGCCAGGGAGAGGCGCAGATGGTTGCGGGCGGCGTGCAGGGCGTCCGGATTCACCTCCTCCAGCATCTCGGCCAGGGTGGCCTCGCCGGGCAGGGTCAGGGCTTCGGCGACGAAGGCGGCGCCGGCCTCTTCATGGCTGCCGAGCAGGCGGCGGGCGGCGGCGATGAAGCCTTCCGGCACCACCGGCGCCTGGCCGGCGGCGATGGCCGCGGTGGCTTCCAGGATCAGACGGGAGGCCAGGCGCTGCCCCGCTTCCCAGGCGTTGAAGGGATCGCTGTCGTGGGCCAGCAGCAGGGTCAGGTCGGCGTCGCTGTAGGCGAAGTCCAGCACCACCGGAGCGGAGAAGTCCCGCAGCAGGGAAGGCACCGGAGCCTGCGCCACATCATCGAAATCGAAGCGTTGGGTGCTCTCGGTGAGCAGCAGGGTGCGGCTGTGGCCGGCCAGTTCCTGGCCCTGGCGGTCGAACAGGGCGACGCGGATGGGGATCAGGTAGGGCGCGTTGTCCGAAGCCTTGGGATTGCTCTGGGTGAAGCTCAAGGTGTAGCGCTTCGCCGCGGCATCGTAGGCAGCCTCGGCCTTGACCTGAGGCGTGCCGGGCTGGCTGTACCAGCGCATGAACTGGGTGAAGTCGAAGCCCGAAGCTGCCGCCATGGCGGCGACGAAATCGTCGCAGGTGACGGCCTGGCCGTCGTGGCGGCGGAAGTATTCGTCCATGCCGGCGCGGAAGGCTTCGCGGCCGATCAGGGTCTGGATCATGCGCACCACCTCGGCGCCCTTTTCATAGACCGTGGCGGTGTAGAAGTTGTTGATCTCCATGTAGGAGGCGGGACGCACCGGATGGGCCATGGGGCCGGCGTCCTCGGGGAACTGGGCGGCGCGCAGGCCGCGCACCTCGCGGATGCGGGCGGTGGTGGGGTTGTGCAGGTCGGCGCCGAATTCCTGGTCGCGGAAGACGGTGAGGCCTTCCTTCAGGGACAGCTGGAACCAGTCCCGGCAGGTGACCCGGTTGCCGGTCCAGTTGTGGAAGTACTCGTGGGCCACCACCCGGTCGATGTTCTCGAAATCCACGTCGGTGGCCACGTCGGCCCGGGCCAGCACGTATTTGGTGTTGAAGATGTTGAGGCCCTTGTTCTCCATGGCCCCCATGTTGAAGTCGCCCACGGCCACGATCATGTAGTGGTCCAGGTCGCACTCCAGGCCGAAGCGCTGCTCGTCCCAGGCCATGGACTTCTTCAGGGCCAGCATGGCGTGAGGGCACTGGTCCAGCTTGCCCGGCTCCACGTAGATGGCCAGCTGCACGGTGCGGCCACTGGCGGTGGTGAAGGTGTCGCGCAGCACGTCCAGCTTGCCGGCGACGACGGCGAAGAGGTAGCAGGGCTTCTTGAAGGGGTCCTGCCAGCGGGCCCAGTGACGCCCATCGGCCTCGTCGCCGCTGGCGACGGGATTGCCGTTGGCCAGCAGCACCGGCAGGGCCGCCTTGTCGGCGTGCAGGGTGACGCTGAAGGTGGCCATGACGTCGGGCCGGTCCGGGAACCAGGTGATGCGGCGGAAGCCCTGGGCCTCGCACTGGGTGAAGTAGCCGTCAGCGGAACGGTAGAGGCCGGAGAGCTGGGTGTTCTTTTCCGGCACGATGCGCACCACGGTCCGCAGGGTGAACTGCTCGGGCACCCCGGGGATGGTCAGGGTTTCGACGCCAACTGTGTATTCGCCCGCAGCTAGCACCCGGCCGTCGATGGCGACCGATACGGTTTCCAGCTCTTCGCCATCCAGCACCAGGGCCTGGGCCCCGGCGCCCGCCAAATTGCGGCGACAGGCCAGGGTGGCGGTGACGGTGGTGCTGCCGGGGCGGATGTCCACATCCAGGTCCACCGTGTCCACCAGATAGGCGGGCGGGGTGTAGTCCTTCAGGTAAATGGTCTGGGGCGTTTCGGTTTTCATGGTCGGCGGGGGCCGCGAGCGCAGCCGCGAAAATGGGGAACAGGCGGCAATGATACGCCAGCCCTCCGCCGCCCCCGGAGCGTCACACAGATTAAAAACAAAGGTGTTATCGTTCCGGCATAAACCATTTCCCACTCGCCGTCCCGGCTCCTCCACCATGAAACCCCGCCAGATCCACACCCTGCACCGTCCGGCCGCCAAACCCAACGGCCAGCCTCCCTGCCTCTTCGTCCACGGCGGCTACATGGACAGCCGCTGCTGGGACGTCAATTTCCTGCCCCGCTTCAACGCCGCCGGCTACGACTGCGTCGCCCTCGATCTTTCCGGCCACGGCCAGAGCGAAGGCCGGGAACGGCTCGACCGCTTCGGCCTGGATGACTACGCCGACGACGTGCTGCAGGTGATGGCCAAGCTGCCCCGGCCGCCCGTCCTCATCGGCCACTCCATGGGCTGCGCCGTCATCGAGCGGGTGCTGGAGTGCCAGGGTGCCCCGGCCGCCGTGCTGCTGGCCCCGGTGCCCACTTCCGGCACCCAGGGTTCCATCATGAGCCTGGCCCTCAAGCATCCGGATTTCTTCGCCAAGATTCCCGCCATCAGCCAGGGCGAGATGGACGAAGCCAGCCTGCTCCTGATGCGGGACATCTACTTTTCCCCCGACATGCCGCCTGAAGGCCTGCTGCAGTTCTCCCACCTGATCCAGCCCGAATCCGCCGAAGCCGCCGCCGACATGGCCGGCCTCGGCTACCGCAGCTACCGCTCCCGGCCCGAACTGCCGGTGCTGGTCATGGGCGGCCAGTTCGACGCCGTCTTCCCGCCCTCCAGCATCGGCTTCACCGCCCTGCGCTGGAACGGCGACTTCAAGATCATCCCCCACTGCGGCCACATGCTCATGCTCGACCATCCCTGGCCCAAGGCGGCGGCGGAAATTTTGCAGTGGTTGGAAGAACGCTAGGCAAACCCTGACGGCAGATGATCCGGGAGTTCCAACGCTCCGGGATCATCTGGCAAGACCTACCGTTGTTCACCGGCGATTCCCCCCGCCGTGAACGAAACAGGCAGCAGGCGACAAATCCCCATCCCCTTTTCGCTTCGATACTGGAGGCTCCCTTCGCCCACAAGATCGGGAGTCCCCCGTTTCACCTCCTCCGCAGCAACCCCTCGCAGGTCTTAAGCCCCAACTGTTCCCCCTCGCAGCAGCACGACAAGGCTACGACGGCAATTGTTCAACGGCACCCTTGCCATACGAGGTCCACTTGTCCTATATTTGCAAAAACTTAATATAAAACATTAATTTTTTACTGCATAACAGGACGCCTCATGGACACTCCACAACATCGCATTCGCCGCGCCTCCCGTCTGCTGCGGGTGGTTTCCCTGGCTGCCGCCCTGCTCCTGCCGGTGCTGGTGGCCTATCTCTGGGCCCATGTGGAACGCTGGGCCGACTGGGGCGTGACCTGGTCCGACGCCTTCCGCATCGCCGGGGTGGCGGCTGCCGATCTCAGCATGTCGCAGCGGTTGCTGGGCTATCTCACCGATCTGCCGGCCCTGGCGGCGGGCAGCTACGTCTTTTTCACCCTGGCCGGCATCTGCCGGCGCTACGGCAACGGCGAGCTGTTTTCCACCGCCGTGGCCCGCGCCTATCGCCGCTTCGCCCTGGGCATGCTGGCCTGGGCCGGCCTCAAGGTGCTGTCCCAGACCCTGCTGGTGCTGGCCCTGACCCTGGACCATCCGCCCGGCCAGCGCCTGCTTGCCATCGGCATCGGCAGCGACAGCCTGGCCATGGTCCTGGTGGGGCTGGCGGTGCATCTCCTGGGGCAGGTGATGGAGGAAGGTCGCCGCCTGCAGGAAGACAACGCCCTGATCCTGTGAGCGGCCATGGCGATCATTCTCAATCTGGACGTGATGCTGGCCCGGCGCAAGATGCGCTCCCGGGAACTGGCCGAGGCCATCGGCATGACCGAGCAGAACCTGTCCCTGCTCAAGAGCGGCAAGGTCAAGGGGGTGCGCTTTTCCACCCTGGAGGCTATCTGCCGCCACCTGGCGTGCCAGCCGGGTGACCTGCTGGAATACCGGGCGGACGAGGGCGATGAGAGCCTCGGCTGAGTCCTGCCGCCGCCTCGGGGCCGGCCTCTGCCTGGGCCTGCTGCTGGGCGCCCTGTGGCCGGGCTCCAGCCGGGCCGGGGACGGGCCGCCGCGCCAGGTGCTGCTGGAGGAAGGGGAGCCGGTGCGCATCGAGGCCCGTCCCCGCCAGACGGAAACCACCTACGGCCATCCCGGCGGCGAATCCCGGGTCGAGGTGCGCAGTGCCGGCGGCCGCTACTGCCTCACCAGCTACCGGGATAATCCCATCCTGGCCAATGTTTACGCCACTCCCGGGGGCGGCCAGCTGGCCGTGCCCACCAATTGCCCGCCTTGAGGCATGCCCTCTGGCAATGGCCGTCCCGCCTGCCTCGGCGGGAATGGGGAAAGCACCTGTGACACTGTGTCACATTCCTTTAGTGATAGTCCTCCCCTAGCATCCGCCTCCGCTGACTGACCCATCAACGCCGCTCCGCGCCCCGGGGAAACGGCGTCCGGCCATCCCGGCCCGATGGGCACTTTCCCGGATAGGTGTTCCATGCTCCCTGCCCCCGTCGCCTGCTGCGGCCGTCCCTTGCCCCACCGCCTCGCGCCCGTCTCCCTCGCCGTGCTGATGATCTTTTCACCCCTGGCCCGGGCCCAGAGCGCCGACACTCCCCGGGTGCTGGACGAGGTGGTGGTGCGGGACCAGGGCCTGCAGGACGACCTGGCCTTCGACAAGAAGGTGGTCACCGGCAGCCGCCTCGGCCTCAGCGTCAAGGAAACGCCGGCCGCCGTCACCGTCATCGACCGGGAAGCCATCGAGCGCCGCGGCGCCGACAACACCCAGGAAATCCTCAAGGGCGTGGCCGGCATGACCGCCTCCTCGGCCCCTGGCTCCCCCGGCGCCGTGTTCTACCGGGGCTTTTCCGGCGGCAGCGTGACCCAGCTGTTCAACGGCATCACGGTGCAGTACGACGCCATCGCCGCCCGCCCGGTGGATAGCTGGATCTATGACCGGGTGGAGGCCATCGGCGGCCCCTCCAGCTTCCTCTACGGTGCCGGCGCCATCGGCGGCTCCATCAACTACGTCACCAAGCTGGCCAACCGGGACGGCGACTTCACCGAGGCCAAGGCCCGCTACGGCAGCTACGACGCCACCCAGGTGGCCATCGGCACCAACCGCCGCCTCAACGACCGCAACATCATCCGCCTGGATGTGAACCGGGATTCGGCCCGGGGCTGGAGCAAGGGCACCAAGCGGGAAGCCTGGCAGATGGCCGCCTCCCTGCTCACCGACCTGACCCCCGACCTGAGCCACACCCTGGCCGTGGAATACCAGAAGGAAACGGTGGACCGGCCCTACTGGGGCACGCCCCTGACGATGCCCTTTGACGGCAAGGTCCACATCGACAAAGAGACCCGTTTCAAGAACTACAACGTCAGTGACGGCCTCTACGAGCAAACCGTCAAATGGTTCCGCTCCATCCTCGACTACAAGGTCAATGACCAGCTCAAGCTGCGCAACACCCTCTACCACTACGACGCCCTGCGGGACTACCGCAACGTGGAGACCTACGCCTTCAACGCCAGCAACACCCGGGTCAACCGCAGCGGTGGATTCCTCCAACGCCACGACCAGAACGTAAACGGCAACCGCTTCGAGTTCAACTGGGACAGCACCCTGGGCAGCCTGCCCACGGCCTGGGCCGGCGGCTTGGACTACAGCCTCAACAAGCAGACCCGCTTCCCCAGTCAGACGCCCAACGGGGCCGTACTCGACAACGTGGATCCCTACAACCCGGTCTCCGGCTCCTTCAACTCGGTCACCGGCCTGGCCGGCGACGCCTACCAGCCGGACCGCTCCAACCGGGTCACCACCCTGGCCCTGTTCCTGGAAAACCGCACCTTCCTGAGCAAGGACCTGTCCCTGCTGACGGGCCTGCGCCAGGACCACATCGACCTGGAAGTGACCAACCACCGGGCCGCCTCCGCCACCGACCCGGCCTATTTCAAACGCACCTACAAGCCCCTCACCGGCCGCGCCGCCCTCACCTACGACCTGACGCCCAACGCCAACGTCTATGTGCAGTACAGCACCGCCGCCGACCCCCCCGCCGGCATCCTGGCCACGGCCAGCTTCGCCCAGGTAAGAGACTTCGACCTGACCACCGGCAAGCAGCACGAGATCGGCAGCAAGTTCGCCTTCGCCGAAGGCCGGGGCCACGGCAGCGTCGCTTACTACGAAATCACCCGCAAGAACATCTCGACGACCAATCCCAGCAACCCGGGCACCACCATTCCCGTGGGCCAGCAATCCTCCCGGGGCATCGAGGTCAACGCCGCCTACCAGCTCACGCCCCGGCTCCAGGCCTCCGGCAATTTCTCGGTGGTGGATGCCCAGTACGACGACTTCAGCGAAAAGGTGGGCAGCGTCGCCGTCTCCCGCCAGGGCAACCGGCCCAGCGGCATCCCGGCCCGGGTCACCAATCTCTGGCTGAGCTACAGCCCCAGCGCCGACTGGCGCGTCGGCGGCGACCTGCGCTACGTCTCGGACCGCTACGCCGACGCTGCCAACACCCTGAAGGCCGAAAGCTACGGCCTGCTGGGGGCCTTCGTGCAGTACAAGCTGGACCGCAAGACCACCCTGACGGCCCGCATCAAGAACCTCACCGACAAGGTCTACGCCGAAAACGTCTCCGGCACCAACATGGTCTATCTGGGCGCCCCGCGCACCCTGGACCTGTCGGTCCAGACCAGCTTCTGAGGCCCCACCGGCCCCCGCCCGGGGGCCGGCCCTTCCACCCAGCCGCCTGCCCTCCATGAAACGTCTGCTCTTCCTCGGCCACCGCTGGCTCGGCATCGTCCTCTGCCTGTTCATGGCCCTGTGGTTCCTCTCCGGCGTGGTCATGATGTACGTCGGCTACCCCAAACTGGGCACCGCCGAACGCCTGCAGACCCTGCCGCCCCTGGCCTCCGCCGGCTGCTGCGTCAATCTGGAGCAGGCCCTGGCCGCCCTCCCCGCCGGCGCCCGGCCCCGCAGCCTGCGCCTGACCAGCATCGGCGGCCGCCCCGTGTTCATCGCCGGGCTGGAGAAAAACCGCTTTGCCGCCATATCCGGCCATGACGGCAAGGCGGTCGGCAGCATCGACGCCGAGGCCGCCCTGGCCGCGGCCCGGGCCTTCCTGCCCGGCCAGCCGGCCCGCTACCTGGAAGCCCTGCAGGAAGACGCCTGGACCCACTCCCGGGCCCTGGACGGCCACCGCCCCCTGCACGTGGTGGAAATGGACGGCAGCGACGACGGCCAAGGCCGCACCCTGCTCTACGTCTCCGCCAGCACCGGCGAGGTGGTGCGCGACGCCAGCGCCACCGAGCGCACCTGGAACTGGCTCGGCGCCTGGCTGCACTGGCTCTATCCCCTGCGCGGCGGCGCGCTGGACGGCTGGTGGACCGAGATCATCATCTACACCTCCCTCGCCGCCACCCTGCTGGCCCTGAGCGGCCTCGTGGTGGGCCTCCTGCGCTGGCGGCGGCGGCCCTACGCCAACGGCAGCCGCAGCCCCTACCGCAAGGCCATGCTGCGCTGGCACCACTGGCTGGGCCTCATCTTCGGCCTGCTCACCTTCACCTGGATCCTCAGCGGCCTGCTCTCGGTCAATCCGTGGAAGGTCTTCGACGCCGGCACCCCCAAGCCGGCCCCGGCCCGCCTGGAACTGGCCGCCGGCACGGACGCTCCCGGCATCGGCGAGGTGCTGCAACGCTTCCGCGCCGACGGGCTGGAGGCCCGGGAGCTGGAATGGCTGACCTTCGCCGGCACCACCTACGTCCAGGCCCGGGATAGCCAGGGCCACAGCCGGCTGCTGCCCTGGCAGCGGCAGGGCGTGGTGCAGTCCGCCCTGGAGCCGGGCGTCCTCGAGGCAGGCGGGCGCCAGCTGCTGCCCCAGGCCGGGCTGGCGGCGACCCACCTGCAGACGGAATACGACTGGCACTACTACCAGCGCACCTACCACTCCATGACCGGCCATATGGAAAAGGCCCTGCCGGTACTGCGCCTGGAATTCGACGACCCGGCCCATACCTGGCTCTACCTGGACCCGCGCAACGGCGCCCTGGTGCAGCGCCTGGACGACCGCCTGCGCCTCAAGCGCTGGCTTTTCGCCCTCTTCCACAGCTGGGACTGGCTGCCCCTGCTGCAGCACCGGCCCCTGTGGGACATCCTGCTCATCGTCGCCAGCCTGGGAGGCTTCCTGGTCAGCCTCAGCGGCCTGGTGATCGGCCTGCGCCGCCTGGCCCGGCCCCGGGGCTGAGCCGCCGGCATCCTCTCCCCGGGCCGGGAATGCCCCAGAAATGGGCATCTCCGGCCCGGTGTTGTATTCCTGCACCGGAAATGTGCCCGACCCCGCCGGGGCGCCCCTCCTTTTCCGGGAAAAATTCCCATAAATCAGCGACAATCCGCTCCCCCGGATGGAAAGCACGGCTCTTGCTTCCATCCCCATCATCGCCCCCTAGGGAGTCTGGGACCATGACCACCGTCCGTCATCTGGAAATCGCCGCAGCCGCCGAGCCGCCGGCTGAAGGCACGCGCCGCCTCATCGACGGCCAGGAGCGGGTGTACTACGACGGCTACTGGATCAAGACCTACCCGGTCCCCGCCGACTCCCTGGACGCCAAGAAGCGCCTGATCGAGGCCCTCACCCGGCGCCTCTTCAACCACACCGAATACGGCCTCAACATTCCCGGCCACCGCCTGGCCGAAGCCCGGGCCGCCTACGCCGCCGAGCAGGACCCAGGCAAGAGCCGGGTCAAGGCCGCCATGCTGGCCGGCGCCCTCTTCAACCGGGCCACGGACATTTTCCGCAAGCTGGTGGAGCTGCAGGCCGAGGGCATCGAAGTGGGCTGCGACGACGCCCTGATGCGGGAATGCGGCCAGTACCTGATGGAAGCCATGGAGCTGGGCCGCTTCGTCCTGCACCGCAGCGGCGAGGAAGGCATCGACGAGCTGTGGGGCGAGCCCTTCCGCGCCTTCTCCATTCCCGTGGAAGATTTCTACGAAGGCCGCTACATCAAGATCGGCCAGACCCTGCGCGACATCGACCGCATCGCCGCGGCCATGATCGACACCATCGGCCAGGTGCCCCTCTTCGCCGGCGTCGCCGGCCCCATCCGGGACCTGGCCGCCGCCGCCAAGGTGAAGACCGAGACCCTGCGCACCGATCCGGAAATTTTCGACATCTGGTCCTCCCTGGTCACCGCCGGCGAACGCCTGGCCAACTTCACCCCGGGGCCGCCCACCGGCACCCCCAGCCGCTGTCCGCCCCCCGCCGGCTCCCCGGTGCACAGCGTCTCCGACGGCCTGCACCTGCTGCGGGCCGGGCGGGACCTGGTGTTCTACATCACCCGGGCCCGCACCCCCATGCCCAAAAGCACCCGGGAATACATCGAGCGCTGCCAGACCTACCTGGCCATCGGCAGCGTGCCCTTCGCCCCGGTGCCGCTACCCGCCTGATCCGGACAGGCGCCGCCGGCCTAGCGGCCCGCCGCCCCGGGGCCGGGTCCACCCTCAGGGCTCGCCGTCCCCGTCGGAACCGGGGCCCTCTTCGGCCTCGCGCATGATCTGCTCCCAGGCCACGGCCATCAGCAGCACCAGCAGCATCACCAGCTCGGTGACGGCAAAACTCACCATCGAATCCGTGCCCAGGCCCAGCAGGGGCGGCATGACCAGGGCCCCGGTCCCAAAGAAATTGCTCCAGCGTGAGGTGTCCATGGTGCTACTCCCGACAAAGATCACTCCCTGATTGCTGCAGAGCACAAAACAGGCCACAGTCCCGCCCTGCCACCCCGAGACGCCCTATCCGCGGGCATCTCCGGGCAGGCACCGCCACCCGGTCCGGTCCCTGGACCTTCCCGGCCACCCCATTTTTCCCCGCCCTTCGCCCCACATCGGTGC
>NZ_JBXAST010000078.1:0-12349 GCF_058809645.1 Azospira sp. MPR-E4
GTGCGAAAGTAGGTCACCGCCAGGCTCCCCTTACAACACCCCAGCTACCTCGTGGCTGGGGTGTTTCTATTTGTACCCTCAAAATCTCCCCCCAATCAAAAACGGCCTCCTGGTGACTTGAACTGTCGCAAGGGGAGCATTCGCATTGAATTTATTTACCTCCTGATGGTCCATTTCGATCCACCCGCAATGGAAACCAACATGACATTAGGCAATGTTGAGGTAGATCATCTGACCCTGGGCGGAGGCTGTTTCTGGTGTCTGGAAGCGGTATTCCGTCGTCTTGATGGCGTACTGTCCGTAGAACCGGGCTATAGCGGTGGGCGCACCGAGGCCCCGGATTATGAGGCCGTATGCACCGGAACGACGGGTCATGCAGAGGTTGTACGGATTACCTTCGATCCAGCTCGAATTGGCTTTCAAGCCTTGCTACAGGTGTTTTTCAGTAGCCATGACCCCACCACTGTCAATCGACAAGGGCATGACATAGGCTCCCAGTACCGCTCGGTCATATTCTTCGCCAGTCCCCTGCAGGAAGCGCTGGCAAAGCAGTTCATCGCTGACCTTCAGGCCCGGCGGCCCAGCCCCATCGTCACGGAATTGCTGCCTCTGGGGCCTTTCCATCAGGCGGAAGCGTATCATCGCGACTATTACGCGCGAAATGCCGCTCAACCCTATTGCCAGCTGGTGATTGCGCCGAAGCTGCAGCAACTCAAGCGGGATTTTCCGGATCGCCTGAGCGCTGTCTGAACAATAATTGCAGCCCCTTTTTCCCCTAACTTTCAGGAGACTTCATGAGTACTACCACCACTGCTTCCGGCCTGATCATTGAAGAACTGGTCCTGGGCGACGGCGTCGAAGCCAAGGCCGGCGACATCGTTACCGTGCATTACACCGGTTGGCTGACGGATGGCCAGAAGTTTGATTCCTCCAAGGATCGTAATGATCCTTTCGAGTTCATGCTGGGGGCCCGCCACGTCATTGCCGGCTGGGATGAGGGGGTGCAGGGAATGAAGATCGGCGGGAGCCGCAAGCTCACCATTCCGCCGGAACTGGGCTATGGAGCCCGTGGTGCCGGCGGTGTAATCCCCCCCAATGCAACCCTGGTATTCGAAGTGGAGATGCTGGCCTGTCGTTAAGCTCGGTTAACCACCGATAAACGTCCGCAGGTCCCGGACGAAACGCTCCCTCTGCCACTGGTGGGGGGAGTGGTCCGTACCTTCGTAGATGTGCAGCAGGGCCCGGGGTATGCGGGCCGCGACATAGTGCGCGGTGCTGCTGTGATAGAAGTTACTTTCGCCGCCGTAAATCAGCAGAGCCGGAATGTGGATCTGCTGCAGCACATCCCGGTAATCCGCTTCCGTCAAACTCTGCCAGCAGGCAATCAAGGGTTTGGGGGGCAACTGACTTAACCATTCCCGAGCCTTGGCCCAGCCCTTGGCATTCTCTTCGTATTTTTCCCTGGCGCGCCGATTCAGACCCAGGGCCCCCAGGCGTAGCACGGCTTCAGGAAAGTCCTGTTCCAGTTCGTTGATGAAGGCGCCGGAGCGATGCTCGTCGAAATCCCCATAAACACCGTGGGGCCAGTCTGCGGCCGTCACCAGCTTAGGTGACTGGTCGATCAGGCAAATCTTCCCCAGGCGCTCGCAGCCGTAATCACGGATGTACTGCCACAGGGTCAGGGCACCCATGGAGTGGCCGACAGCCACCACCTCTTCCAAATCGTAGGTCTCCAGCAGATTACGCAAATCCCTGGCCATGCGCTGTACGGTCGGCAGAGTCGGCTGGCTCAGGGTGTGGCCGCCATGACCACGGGCGTCCCAACGCCACACCCGATGGTGGGTGTTGAGGTCCTGCAGGAAGGGGAACCACTCCTGATGGCTGGACGTCCACCCGTGCAGCATCACAATCGGCGGCGTTCCGTTGCCGGAAACGTGCAGGTGGATCTTCTCTCCGTCGTCTGCAAAAAAATGACTCATGGCTGGCCGGTGCGTAGCGTTGAAAAAGGAATAAGGCGAGGCTCCCACAGAGTGGCTCGGGTGGCAATACGCCTCAGTACGGTGCTCCGCTACAATAACCCCACACTCAACAAGAATGATGGAGACCATGAACAACACCGAACTGGGATTGATCCCCTATGAGCAGGGTGTATATGCCCTGGAATCCGGCTATGGCCGCCCCCATCTGGCGGCCATTCATCTCATCGTGGATGAGGGACGGGTAGCGGTCGTGGATACGGCCAACAATGCTTCCCTGCCCCGCGTCCAGTCGGCCCTGGCGGCATTGGGGCTGACGGCGGATTGCGTGGACTACGTGGTTCTCACCCACATCCATCTGGACCATGCGGGCGGTGCCGGGGCGTATATGCAGGCCTTCGACAATGCCCGTCTGGTGGTCCACCCCCGGGGCGCACGGCACATGGCCGAGCCGTCCAAGCTTTGGGCCGGCGTGGTGGCCGTCTATGGGGAGTCCCGGGCCCGGGACTTCTACGGGGAGCTGATCCCGGTGCCCGCCGAACGGATCATCGAGGCCGGCCACGGAACCTGCCTGCAGTTGGGTAATCGGGAGCTGCTGTGCCTGGATTTGCCCGGCCATGCCAAGCATCATTTGGGGCTGGTGGATCGCAAGGGGGGCGGCATCTTTACCGGCGATACCTTCGGCCTGTCCTACCGGGAACTGGACCTCCAGGTTGGGGACGAACTGAAACAGTTCGTCTTCCCCACCACGACACCGGTCCAGTTCGATCCGGCGGCCATGCATGCCTCCATCGACCTGCTGCTTTCCTTTGACCTGCCCTACATGTTCCTCACCCATTTCAGCCGGGTGCATGACGTCAAGCGCCTGGGGGCCGACCTGCATCGCCTGCTGGACGCCCACGTGGCGCTGGTCGAAGCCGTGGAAGGGGGCGGTCAGGTGCGCCAGGAAAAGCTGGTGGCCGGTCTCAACGACCTGCTGCTGGCAGAGGCGAAGCGCTACGGCTGGACCGTGCCGGAAGCGCAACTGCTGGAGATCTTTGCCCTGGATATCGAGCTTAATGCCCAGGGGCTGGCCTTCTGGCTGGACAACCGCTAGGAGTCGGTTGCTCAGCCGATCAGGCGCCGTCGCCAGAAGGCCGCCAGCATGATGGTGGCGATGGCGCCCATCAGTCCCATGGCGAACCAGAATCCATCGGGGTGTTCCAGCCAGGGCATGACATGGAAGTTCATGCCGAAGACGCCGGCAATCAGGGTAGCCGGCATGAAAATGGTGGCCACCACGGTGAGTGCCCGGACCTCCATGTTCACCCGGTTGCTGACTGCGGAGAGGTAGACGTCCAGCAGGCCGGTCAGCAGGTCCCGCAGGTCCTCCAGGGACTCGATCAGATGGACGGTGTGATCGTAGACGTCGCGCAGGTAGAGCACCGTTTCCGCCCGGAAGAACCCGTCATGGCTGCGTAGCAGGACGTTGAGCACCTCCCGCAGGGGCCAGATGGCACGGCGCAGGGTGGTGATCTGCCGCTTGTGCCGGTGGATGGACTGCAACACCCCCGGCCGGGGGCGCCGGTTGATGAGGGAAGTCTCCAGAATTTCGGCATGGTCGCCCACCTGCTCGACCAGGGCGAAATAGCGATCCACCAGGGAGTCCAGCAGGGAATAGGCCAGATAGTCGGCGCCGAGGCGGCGAACTTGGTTGCGATTGGCCCGCAGCCGCTCCCGCAGGGCGTCAAAGGTGCCGGAGGGCCGCTCCTGGAAAGTGAGGACAAAATCCTTGCCCAGGATGATGCTGACCTGGTCGCTGGCCAGTTGGCGGCTGTGGGGCACGTAATCGAAGAGGCGCGCCACCAGGTAGAGATAGTCCTCGTAGTCGTCGACCTTGGGCCGCTGGTCGGTGTTGAGGATGTCTTCCAGCACCAGGGGGTGCAGGCCGAAACGTTTGCCGATGGCGGCCATCAGGTCCGGGTCCTGCAGGCCATAAACATTGAGCCAGAGAGTGCAGCCAGGGCGCCGGACCAGCCCGTCGATCTGCTCCCGGCTGCTCAACTCCTGCTCGTACAGACCGTTGCTGTCGTACTCGAGCAGCATCAGCGTGGGCGTGCTGGTCTTCACCTCGCCGAGATGGACCAGGCTGCCGGGCTCCAGCCCTGCCTTTTGGGAACGCAGTTTCTTGTCATGGCTCATGATGCAACCATGGTAGCAGCCCGGGCCCCGGGCAGCCAGGGAGCTGCGGCCTGGGGTATCATCGCCCGCCATGAACCAAATCGACTCCTCCCCCGATTACGAGCGCCGCTTCGGTGGCGTTGCCCGGCTCTACGGAACCCAGGCCCTGGCCCGCTTCCGGGCGGCCCATGTGTGCGTGGTCGGTATCGGCGGCGTTGGCTCCTGGAGCGTGGAAGCCCTGGCACGCAGCGGAGTGGGGGCCCTGACTCTGATCGATCTGGACCATGTGGCCGAATCCAATCTGAATCGGCAGATCCATGCCCTGGAGGCCACCCTGGGCCAGGCGAAGATCGAAGCCATGGCCGGGCGGGTGCGGCAGATCAATCCGGACTGCCGGCTGACCCTGGTGGACGACTTCGTCGAGCCCGACAACCTGGATGCCCTGCTCGGGGCCTTGCCGCCGGTGGATTATCTGGTGGATGCCATCGACGGGGTGCGGGCGAAAACCGCCATGCTGGCCTGGTGCCGGCGCCATGACTGGCCGGTGGTGACGGCCGGGGCGGCCGGCGGACAGATGGACCCGACCATGATCCGGGTTGCCGATCTCTCCCGTACCGTCCAGGACCCCCTGCTGGCCAAGGTGCGGGGCCAGTTGCGTAAGAGCCACGGCTTTCCCAAGGACCCGAAAAAGAAGTTCGGCATTGACGCCGTCTATTCGGAAGAGCCCCTGCGCTATCCCGATACGGCCTGTTCAGCACCGGCCGGTGGCAGTGCAGCCGGCCTCAATTGCGCCGGCTTCGGTTCCGCCGTCACCGTGACCGCCAGCTTCGGCCTGGTGGCCGCGTCCGTCGTCCTGCGCCGGCTGGCCGCCTCCGTCTAGTCGGCCGCTTCCACCTGGCGCCGGATGACGGCGTTGAAGGGGGCGATCCATTCCGGGGCGAACTGCTTGTCGCAGGCGTTGACCTCGGCAATGGCCCGCAGCACGGAGCGGGTATGGCCCCGCTGGCCATGTTTCAGGGTGACCGCCTCGAAGGCATCCACAATGGCCAGGATCTTGGCCCCGTCGCAGATGTCCTTTTGCCCCAGGCCCTTGGGGTAGCCGGCGCCGTCGGGCATTTCGTGGTGTTCCGCCACCATGCGGGCAGCCTCCTCCCAGCCCTCCATGCGCTGCAGCAGGCCGGCCCCCTGCAGCGGATGCTGACGCAGTTGCTGCTTTTCCTCGTCCGTCATGCGGCCCACCTTGAGCCAGACCGATTCGGGGACGAACATCATGCCAAGGTCGTGCATGTAGACCGCGGCTGCCAGCTGCACCGGGTCCACCGGCTTGCCTGCTTCCGCATTGGTGTCCAGGGCCAGTTTCAGCAGCCTGGCGCTGCGGCCCTTGAAGAGGGGGGAGCGGTTCTCGAACTGTTGGGCCAGGCTGCGGAAGAAGCGCAGGTCGTTGGCCAGATGTTCGTTGCTGCGCAGAACCGGCCGGGCCTGCCGCGGCGCAGTGCCGATGCTGGCGATGGGCTGGAAGCCGGTGACCGCCTCGATCAGTTCGGCACTGTACTGGTCCACTTCGGCCGGCTGGCAGCCGCCCAGGGCGTCGAGGCCCTGGATCAGCTTGTCCAGGCGCAGGTTTTCCACCGAGCGGCCGGCACCAATGGCGTCGATGGCCAGCTCCAGGCGGTCCAGGGCCAGCAGTACGGCTTCGCCGATGAGGTCGGAGAACTGCAGCTGTCCTTCCCGCAGGCGGGAGAGGATGGATTCGATGGGATGGGCGATGCGCACCGCCAGGTCCAGCTTGCACAGGGCGGCGTCGCCCTTTATGGTGTGTACGGCGCGGAAGAGATCGGCCAGTACGGCCCGGTCCTCCGGGGCATTCTTCAAACGGCCGATGTCCCTTTCGATGGCGGGGATGTGGTCCCCCAGGGCATCCACGAAATCCTGGAAAATTTCCGGGTCCGGGATCAGCGGGTTCAGCGTCTTGACGTTGCTCATGCTTTGTCTCCCCCTCTTGTTTGTTGGTATCAGTTTAATCCAGGCAGCAGCGCCCACCAGGGAAAAGTGCGGCTTATGGCATATCCGCAATTTTTAATGTGCATCAAAATGGCGGTGCACTTCAAAATGGATAATAACCGTACGTTTTATATGGATTAAGTGATGCCTCTGATGCCCTGGCTGCCCCAGTACGACCTGGGCTGCGCTCCCATGGATCACACCCACAAGGAGTTCGTGGAGTGGATCAACCGCCTAGCCGAAATTGCCGATGACCAGTTCCTGGATGGCTTCGACCAGTTCCTGGCCCACACCGTGGATCATTTCGAGCAGGAAGACCGCTGGATGGAGGCCTCCAACTTTCTTCCCATCCACTGCCATATGGATGAACATCGGCGAGTCCTGCAGACCCTGCAGAGCATCCGCCGCTTCGTCAGCCGGGGCGACATTTCCATCGGGCGCAAGGCCGTGGCGGAACTGGTGGACTGGTTCACCACCCATGCCGCCACTATGGATACGGCCCTGGCCGTGCATATGCGCAACGTGGGTTACGCTCCCGTTCCGCTGGCGGCCTGAAGCGCCGCCTATCCTTTCTCTTCCCCGCCCTGCGGACGGGGCTGCCAGCATCAGTGGCGAAAGCGTTTGGCCGTTTTTTCGCCGGTCACGGGCATGTCGCTTTCTGCCAGACCGGAAACCTGGGCAAAGCAGCCATCCAGCGGACACACTCTCCCCGGCGGGCAGCCGTGCTCCAAGGCGCATTGCCGTTGAGTCTGATCGGTCAGGACCATTTCGTGGACCGCTTCGCAGCGGCCGATGGAGCCATCGAAGAAGCTCATGACGTTCTCCTTAGCGTTCATGCCGGGGGGAAATCCCTACTTCGAGTATAGGCATCCGGCACCGCGTTTGCCGGGAAAAAGCTCGTAATCTCCGATATTTAGGAGTACAGTACGCCCTTCCCGTTGGAAGCCCCCATGTTGCGTATCGTCTGCATCGCGCTTCTTCTTTCCCTGACTGCCTGTGGCCTGGCCGACACCGCCACCACGGCTGCAGCAGGCGGAGCCGCCAAGGCTCAGGAAGTTCAGCAGGCCAAAGAGACCCAGGAAAAGCTGCAGGGACAGCTGGAACAGGCGGGTCGGCAGGGGCAGGAACGGGTTGATGCCGCAGAGCGGGAAGCGCGTTAAGGCGCTTTGATCCTCGCGGTTGTGGCCGTCGGGCCGGAGACATCCGTCTTCGGGGTTCGGCGGAAGTGGGCGCCTCGGCTTTTCCGGGGCTTGGTCGGGTCAATGATGACCCCAAATTGGCTGGCGATTCCCTGCGCTTGACCTGAGCTGCCTCGAGCGGCTCCACCTCATTACTGGAAGCTCCATGACATCCTCTGTCGACACCTTTGCCCAATTGGGCCTCTCCGAACCCATTCTGCAGGCACTGACCGATGTGGGTTATGAAACCCCGTCCTCCATCCAGGCTGAATGCATTCCCCTGCTGATGGAAGGCAAGGACCTGCTGGGCATGGCCCAGACCGGTACCGGCAAGACCGCCGCCTTCGCCCTGCCTCTGCTGCAGAAGCTGGACGTGACCCAGCGTTTCCCCCAGGCCCTGGTCCTGGCCCCCACCCGCGAGCTGGCTATTCAGGTGGCCGAGGCCTGTCAGAAGTACGCCAAGCACCTGCCCGGTTTCCACGTGCTGCCCATTTACGGCGGCCAGAGCCTGGGCATCCAGCTGAAGCAGCTGCAGCGCGGCGCTCACGTCATCATCGGCACCCCGGGCCGGGTCATGGACCACCTGGAGCGCAAGAGCCTGGACCTGTCCCGCCTGAAGACCCTGGTGCTGGACGAGGCCGACGAAATGCTGCGCATGGGCTTCATCGACGACGTCGAGTGGATCCTCGAGCACATCCCCGCCGAGCGCCAGACCGCCCTGTTCTCCGCCACCATGCCGGAGCAGATCCGCCGTGTCGCCCAGAAGTACCTGCGCGATCCCCAGGAAGTGAAGATCAAGTCCGCCACCAGCACCGTCTCCGCTATCCAGCAGCGCTACTGGCAGGTTTCCGGCCTGCACAAGCTGGATGCCCTGACCCGCATCATGGAAGTGGAAGACAGCCTGGACGCCGCCATCATCTTCGTGCGCACCAAGACCGCCACCGAAGAACTGGCCCAGAAGCTGGAAGCCCGGGGCTACGCCGCTGCCGCCCTCAACGGGGACATGAACCAGGCCAGCCGCGAGCGTGTCATCGAGCAGCTGAAGAGCGGCGGCCTGGACATCGTCATCGCCACCGACGTGGCCGCCCGCGGCATCGACGTGCCCCGTGTCAGCCACGTCATCAACTACGACATTCCCTACGACGTCGAAGCCTATGTGCACCGTATCGGTCGCACCGGCCGCGCCGGCCGTACCGGCACCGCCATCCTCTTCGTTTCCCCCCGGGAAATGCGCATGCTGCGCACCATCGAAAAGGTGACGCGCCAGAACATCTCCCCCCTGCGTCTGCCGACCAAGCAGGACGTGGCCGACCGCCGCGTCGCCCAGTTCAAGCAGCAGGTCATCAAGACCCTGGAGGCCGGCGAGCTGTCCTTCTTTGAAGAGGTGGTGACCCAGATCGAGGAAGAGGCCAATGTGGGCGCCCACGAAGTGGCCGCCGCCCTGGCTTTCCTGGTGCAGAAGTCCCGCCCCCTGCTGATGCCGGAAAAGGAAGTGCGCAGCTTCGAGGCCGATTCGGCCGAGGGCCGCCCCGAGCGCAAGGAACGTTTCGAGCGTCCCGAACGGGGCGAGCGTTTCGAACGCAAAGAGCGTCCGGAGCGGGGTGAGCGCCCCGAGCGGAGCGACGCCAAGAAGGGCAAGGGCCGGGATCTGGGCAACGTCGGCAACATGGTGCGCTACCGCATCGAGGTGGGCCGCAACCAGGGCGCCACGCCCAAGGACATCGTCGGCTGCATCGCCAACGAAGCCGATATCCAGAGCCGCTACATCGGCCACATTGCCCTGTTCGACGAGTACTCCACCGTGGAACTGCCGGACAGCCTGCCCAAGGATGCCCTGATGCTGCTCAAGGAGGTGGAGATCAAGCAGTGTCCCCTGCTGATCCACCGTCTCGACGGCGAATCCGAGGTGATCGCTCCGCCCCGTCGCAAGTGGGGCGGCGATGTGGACGGCAACCGCGCTCCCCGCGGTGCGGCTCCCGGCGGCAAGGGCGGCTTCAGCAAGCCCGGTTTCGGCAACAAGAAGCCCGGTGGCGCCGGCGGTTTCGGCGGCAACAAGCCGCCGGCCAAGCGCCGCGCGCCGCGGGAAGGCTGAGGCCTGAACCCGTACCCGGCCTAGCCGGGAGCAAAACAGAAGGGGCGCCGCGGCGCCCCTTTTTTCATGGCAGAAAAACTGCCGTCAGCCCTTGCTGGAAGTGCACATCAGGGTGGCTTCGCCCTCGATCACCGGCTTGCCGCCGACGGTGCAGACGGTGTCCAGCACCACCCGCTTTTTCTCCACCAGGACTTCCTTGACCGTGACCGTGGCGGTGACGGTGTCGCCGGGGCGCACCGGCGCCTTGAACTTCAGGGTCTGGCCCAGGTAGATGCTGCCGGGGCCGGGCAGGCGGGTGCCGAGCACGGCGGAGATGAAACCGACGGACAGCATGCCGTGGGCAATGCGTCCGCCGAACATGGTGGTCTTGGCGAATTCCTCGTTCATGTGCACCGCATTGGTGTCCATGGTGATGCCGGCGAAGAGGACGATGTCCGCTTCGGTCACGGTCTTGGCGGTGCTGGCGCTCATGCCGGGTTGCAGGTCTTCGATGTTGTAGCCGTTCAGTGCATTCATCCAGTTTCTCCGGTTATTGTCATGGTGATTCGCGGGGCTCGCCCGATGGTGCCTCCCGAGCCCATGCAGCCATGATAACGCTGGCATGTGACAAAAAGTTTTGCTGTGCAGCATGGAGGGCGGCCCCTTCGGCTGCCTTGCCGGGCGGCGGCACTTCTTGCCGCCGCTGGTGACCAGGAAATACCGGGCTTCCCCGGCACCGTGCCGGAGATGGCGTCCCTATTGGCTCTCCGGGCAATGCCGGGAATCGGCCGGAAAACGGGCCTGCTTTTTGCAATACTAGGCACAGGATCAACGGGGGTCTTTTCCCCGAAGGAGGTCATATGTCGATCGACGGAACATCGGATGCGGGCCGGGATCTGGCCCTGCGCATCGCCACATTCAAGGCCCAGAGCCTGGCCGAACTGACCGGCGGCGGCAAGACCGGCAGCAGCGAGGGCTTCGGCGCCCTGCTTGCCAGCCTCAAGGGCGGCGCTGCCGCGGTCGAGTCTGCCGCCGGCAGCAGCGGTGTCCAGGGGCTTTCGCCCACCGGACGCAACGAGGCCCTGTTCAACCCGGAGTCGGCCTATCGCATGATGAGCGAGATCAACTACCGGAACGTGCTCTACAAGGGCCAGTTCGCCGAGCTGAGCCAGATGCAGACATCCCTGGAGACGATGGCCGCCGCGGGCACTGCCCTGGGAAGCGTCGATGCCGGCAGCAGCGACGACGCCATCCGCCAGAAGCTGGCGCAGTTCGTCAGCGACTACAACGCCTGGCGCACCGGCTTCGACGAAGACATGCAGCAGGGCGGCATCCTGGCCGACACCCAGGCGGCCCAGGTGGCCGGCTACGAGCTGGAGCAGAGCGTGGAGAATCCCTTCAATGGCGCCGACCTGGGACTGCGGGGTATGCCTGATCTGGGCTTGAGCATCGACCCGGTGACCAAGCAGGCGGTGCTGGACGAGGCCGCCCTGAGCCGTGCCCTGCAGCAGAACCGGGAAGGGGTGGTGGCGGCGGTGCAGCAGTTCAGCGGCAACTTCGTCAAATCGGCCGAGCTGCTGACCTCCTCCAACAACTTCTTCGATCGCCAGCTGGACAACCTGAGCCGGGCCATCACCTATATCGCCGACAACCAGTCCTCCCTGCAGCAGGAGTTCGGCCTGGGCGACACCTATCAGCCGAAGGGCAAGCTGGCGGCAGCCCTGGCGGCCTACGAGCGGATGCTGGCCTAGGCCAGCTCGCCGACGATGGCTCCGAGGCGGCGCAGGGCGGCGTCGATGGCCGGGGTATAGGGGGCGCCGCAGTTGAGGCGGAGATAGCCGTCGAAGCGGTTGGAGTTGGAGAACATCAGCCCCGGCGCAATGAAAATGCCTTCGCCCAGGGCCCGTTCAAAAACCTTCCGGGACGAGACGCCCGGCGGCAGCTGCACCCACAGGGCCAGCCCGCCCTGGGGCCGGGCCGCCAGGGTGCCGGCGGGAAAATACTCAAGCACCGCCTCCGTGGTGCGCCGGCGCTGGCTGCCGAGGGCCGCCCGCAGGCGTCGCAGGTGGCGGTCGTAGGCGCTGGAACCCATGAAATCGGCGGCTACCAGTTGCCCCAGGGCCTCGTTCTGCCGGCTCTGGGCGTATTTCAGCATCTCCACCCGGGCCTGCCAGCGGCCGGCGCTGATCCAGCCCAGGCGCAGCCCCGGTGCCAGCACTTTGTGCAGGGAGGCGCAGTGGATGACGCCGCCCTGCCGGTCCCAATGCTTGAGGGCCGGCAGCACCGTATCGTCTTCCCCCAGGGGGCTGTAGGTGTCGTCCTCGATCAGGGCAATGCCCCGTGCGGCACAGAGACTTACCAGCCGCGCCTTGTGGGCCTCGGGCATGGTGCAGCCGAGGGGGTTCTGCAGGTGGGGCACCACCACCAGGGCGGCGATGGGGCCGTAATGGTCGCAGGCCAGCTCCAGGGCTTCCAGGGACAGGCCGGTCTGGGGGCTGGTGGGAATTTCCAGGGCCTTCAGGCCCAGGGTTTCCAGTACCTGCAGCAGCCCGTAGAAGGTGGGAGATTCCACCGCCACCGTGTCGCCGGGCTGGGTCACGGCCCGCAGGGCCAGGTTGAGGGCCTCCATGCAGCCCTGGGTGACGACGATCTCCTCCGCCCCCAGGTTCATGCCCGCGTCCAGGGCACGCCGGGCCAGCACCTGCAGGAAGTCGGGACAGCCGTTGGGCGGCGGGGCGCTGACCAGCAGGTCGGGATGGCGCCGCAGGGCCCGGGCCGCCGCCAGGCGCAGGGCCTCGCCCGGATACAGTTCGGGGGCGCTGCGGGCGCTGGAAAAATTTACCCTGACCGGCTGCTGGCGGCCCCGGGCGATGATTTCCGAGACCCGGCCGTGGATGCCGACGAACTGGGCCGGGTCCGGCAACTGGCCGGCCCGGGGCTCGCTCGGCAGGGGCCCGGCGGGG
>NZ_JBXAST010000079.1:0-11698 GCF_058809645.1 Azospira sp. MPR-E4
GCAACCCCACCGCCTCCCCCTGCCAGCGACCTCGATTCCGACGCGATAGATTGGCCCCAGCTGCGCAGCCGCCTGGGGGTCAAGCCCGGGCTGATGGAGCGCTTTCTGCGCCTGTTCCTGGAAAGCAACGGCCGCCTGCCCGACGAACTGCGGGACCTGGCCTGCAACCCGGACCTGGAGCGGCTGCGCCGCCTCGGCCATGCCCTCTACGGCTCCGCCGCCAACCTGGCCGCCGTACCCACCGCCACCCTGGCCCGCCGCCTGGAATACGCCGCCGCCGCCGGCGAGCCGGAAAGCACGGTCTTGGCCGGCGAGCTGGCGGACCAGCTGGAGCGGCTGTTCGCCACCATCCACCAGTATCTGGACCAGTTGCAGGAGAACGCGCCATGACCTCCCGGCCCATCCTCGTCATCGCCGACGACCAGGCGGAAAACCTCCTGCTGCTGGAGGCCATGCTCCAGGAAGACTACGAGGTGCGCACCTTCCCCGACGGCACCGACGTCCAGCTCTACCTGAAGCAGGGCGGCCGGGCCGACATTTTCCTGCTCGACATCGTCATGCCCCACCTGGACGGTTTTTCCCTCTGCCGCCAGATCAAGGCCAATGCGACCACCCGGGAACTGCCGGTGATCTTCATCACCGCCCTCGACAGCCCGGACGTGGAAGCCCGGGGCCTGGCCCTGGGCGCGGTGGACTTCATCCACAAGCCCTTCTCCATGCCCGGCATCAAGGCCCGCCTGCGCACCCACCTGCAGCTGGCCGCCACCAGCCGCCAGCTGCGGGAGCAGAACGAAAACCTGGAAGCCCTGGTGGCCCAGCGCACCCGGGAATACATGGAGCAGACCCGGGAACTGCTGCAGCGCAAGCAGCAGGTCATTTCCGGCCAGGAGGCCACCATCCGCGCCTTCTGCTCCCTGGCCGAGGCCCGGGACAACGAGACCGGCAACCACATCCGCCGCACCCAGAACTACGTGCGCATCCTGGGCCTGGAACTGCAGGACCACCCGGACTTCCGCCGCCACCTGGACGACCAGGTGGTGACCCTGCTCTACAAGTCCGCCCCCCTGCACGACATCGGCAAGGTGGGCATCCCCGACCGCATCCTGCTCAAGCCGGGCAAGCTGGACGCCGCCGAGTGGGAAATCATGCGCGAGCACTGCCGCATCGGCCGCGACGCCATTTCCCAGGTGGCCAAGGAAGTGGGGGAAGACAACGACTTCCTGCGCTACGGCATGGAGATCGCCTACGGCCACCACGAGCACTGGGACGGCGGCGGCTACCCCCAGGCCATCAAGGGCGAGGACATTCCCGTCTCGGCCCGCCTGATGGCCGTGGCCGACGTCTACGACGCCCTCATTTCCCGGCGCGTCTACAAGCCGCCCATGCCCCACGACGAAGCCCTGGCCTACATCGTCGGCCAGGCCGGCAGGCATTTCGACCCCACCGTGGTGGCCGCCATGCAGGCCCAGGAGCGGGCCTTCGTGCGCACCGCCACCGAATTTTCCGACTGAACCAATTCACATCAGCAATCAGTAATCTGCGGGAGGAACCATGAAGATTTTCATCGTCGACGACGACCCCCTGGCCCGGCTGGTCACCACCAACAGCCTGGAAGAACAGGGCTTCACCATGATCGAGCTGGAGGACGGCCAGGCCTGCCTGGGCCGGGTGGAGGAGCAGCCCGACATCATCATCCTCGACGTGGAAATGGACGGCCTCGACGGCATCGCCACCTGCCGCGCCCTGCGCCAGGACGGCCACGAACGGCCCCACGTGCTGTTCATCTCCAGCCACGACGACATGGAGACCCGGCTGGCGGCCTACGACGCGGGCGGCAACGACTTCCTGGTCAAGCCCTTCATGCCCGACGAACTGACCCGCAAGATCCGCCAGGCCATCGGCCAGCTGGAACTGCGCGACTCCCTCGCCTCCCGGGCCGACATGGCCCAGACCGTGGCCTTCTCCGCCATGTCCTCCATGGGCGAAATGGGCGCCGTGCTCGAATTCATGCGCAAGTCCTTCCTTGCCCTCAGCCCCCGGGAACTGGCCCAGGAAATCTTCAACACCCTGGGCGGCTACGGCCTCCAGGGCGCCGTGGAAATCCGCAGCCCCGACCACGCCCCCTTGCACTTCAGCAGCCAGGGCTCGGTAGCCCCCCTGGAAAGCGCCATTCTCGAATACGCCCGCAACCTGCCCCGCATCGTCCAATCCGCCGAACGCATGGTCATCAACTACCCCCTGGTGACCCTGCTCATTCCCCAACTGCCCCAGGACGACCCGGACCGGGTCGGCCGCTTACGGGACCACCTGGCCATCGTCGCCGAAGCCGCCGAAGCCCGGCTGCAGGCCCTGGGCACGGAAAACCTGCGCCTGGCCCAGGCCGAAGCCATCGTCCAGGCCGTCACCCAGCTCAGCGTCACCCTAGAAGAAATCGAAAAGCGGCAGCAGGAACAGCGCCTGCAAGCCCAGGCCGCCCTGATCGCCCACCTGCACGAAATGGAAGACGCCTTCGTCCGCCTGGGCCTAAGCAGCGAACAGGAACACTCCCTGATCCGCATGGCCCGCGCCGCCATGGAAGACCAAAGCGCCTCCCAAGCAGGGCAGGAGACGCTGGAAATCAGGTTGAGGGAAGTGGTGCGGGCTTTGAACCGGGCGATTCAGGGGAAGGCGGTGAGGCAGTGATAGGGATTAAGTGCTTATCGGCTTTTGGAGGTATTCGACCTTGTTCAAGGTACAGATTTCTTAGATCAACAAGGCAGTCTTCGCACGTGCTTTTGAAAGCTTGGTAAATGCAGATCAGGCACTCGATGACGAGAAAATTATATGGCATATACTAAGTACTTAATATCAAAACAAAGGAATGCAACAAAATGAAAAAAGCGGAACGCTTAGTCTACTTTTACGATATGAATATGACTGCTTTCTCAAGAACTTTTGATGCCCCTAAATCCATTAGCGTTCGTCGTGCATTCCAACTAATGGAAATGATTCCAAAAGATCAACGTATCAAAGAGTCACTAAAAGGACAGCAAACTCTTTACCTAGCGGACTGGGAGGTCCAAGACGATTTGTTGTGCATTTTGGTAAGCAAGTCTGACAAGACAATATCAGACCCTGTTTTTACAGTGCCGAAGGAAAAGAAACGCAGAACTGCTGAAAAGGAAAAAGAAGAAGGACAGGATTTCTCGGTTCATATCGTCGTCGAGCTAGCTAAAAATGATCAGGATTCGGCGTTGATTGCTATCGAACAATGTGCCGGATTGGGTGTTTTTGTCGTTCAGCGCTTGTTCAACAAAATCCTAAAAGATGCAAAAGAACTATCGCCCGATGACTATGAACAGCTTCATCCTGATGGCGCTGTCGATGAAAATGGAAAACCAAAAAAGATCAACGTCGTACATAAGTGTGAGTTTCAAGGACATTTGTCAGATGAATTAAAATATGACCTGAATAACGGAAAAATTCAGGCAATCGAGTTGATTACAGAAAAGGATCAATATACAAACTTTGACGAAGCTGGATACATTAAAGAGAAATGCAAAACGCTCGTTCTTACTCTTCGAGATGAAGAGCGTCCTATTAAAGACAAATATAATCGAATCGTACAGGTATTCAAAAAGCAAAAGGAAGAGTACGACCACGCAAAGATTAAGTTCAAGACACCCGAGGGAATTCCCCGCACTGTTGATATGAGTACGGCAGAAGGAATTGCTCAAGCTTATGTTAAAAAAGCAAAGCTTGAGAACTTTGAGGTTGAGTTGAAATCCTCTTACGAAAAATTCTGTCCAGCAATCTTAAACAAAATGAAACTATTGTTTAGCCCGGAGGTATGATGCTTTGGCATATTTTACGTCCATTTTCGTATTTGGTGATTAAACATCGATCAAAGTGGATCGTTGATTGGATCTACCCACTCGTACTGACGGTTATAACGATGATCGTCATATTTGGAATGAAGTCATTCGGCACAGTATCACTATATGCAGACAAGGGGCTAATTAGTAATATTCTTGGTTTTGTCCAAGGATTACCCGGATTTTACATAGCAGCGTTGGCAGCTATTGCAACATTCAATCGAATTGATATTGACAAAACAATGCCTTCGCCCGCCCCTAAACTGGATATAAAAGTGCAAGGAAAAGCCATCGCTATCGAATTAACTAGGCGACGTTTTCTTTGCTCAATGTTTGCATTTCTGACGGCTGAAAGTTTGATTTTGATCGTACTGGCAATATTTTCCCAGGGGCTTTACCCTGCAACAAAATCACTAGTACCGGTGGCAGCCCAAGTCTGGGTATCCGCAGCGTTTATGAGTGTATTCCTGCTATTATTTTGGCAGATGATGGTTACGAGCTTTTGGGGATTGTTCTACCTCGGCGACAAACTTCATCAGCCAGACGCTTGATGTCGGGTCGGCTCTTCATCTTGGCTAGCCAAATTACCAATGGGCGATATGAGAGTAGTACCGGCTATCTCTTTCTTGGATCATTAGCAGCATGGGCGAGATGTTGGCTTTCAGGACTTACCCTAAACGGCAGCATTGATATGA
Source organism: Azospira sp. MPR-E4 (assembly GCF_058809645.1). Classification (NCBI taxonomy): domain Bacteria; kingdom Pseudomonadati; phylum Pseudomonadota; class Betaproteobacteria; order Rhodocyclales; family Rhodocyclaceae; genus Azospira; species Azospira sp. MPR-E4. The sequence goes on from NZ_JBXAST010000079.1 coordinate 4,550, forward strand.
GACTTGTCGTTGGAGTCTCTAAGTAGTGGTCGCCTACGTTGGGTCGAAAACCATCATAGAAAAAGGGGCGCCTAAGCGCCCCTTTTTCTTTTCCCATCAACCGCCCTACTTCTGCGGCGTCTCCCGTACGAAGCCCACCGGCTGGGTTCTGCCGATGAAGGCTTCGCCCTTGCGGGCCCGGGCGCTGAGGAAGATTTGCACGTCCTTGGGCGTCACGGACATCTGGGTTTCCTTGCCGGTCTTGGAGATGCAGCGGATCTGCAGGGTCTCGTCGGAGGCGGCGACGGCCACGGCAGCCAGGGTGTCGCCTTCGTTGAGCTTCATCAGGATGACGCCGCGGCCGCCCCGGGGCAGCTCGTTCACGTCGGCAATGGGGAACACCAGCAGGCGGCCGCCGCTGCTGATGGCAAGCAGGGTTTCGTGGCTGTCGAAGGTCCACGGCGAGAGGATGGTGTCGCCCGGCTCGACGCTGATGAACTGCTTGCCGGCCTTGTTGCGGCCGAGCATGTCGCCGATGCGGCAGGTGAAGCCGTAGCCGCTGGAGACGGCCAGCAGCACCCGCTGTTCGGCGTTGCCGCAGACCATCTGGGCCACCTTGGCGCCGCTGGGAATGGTGATGAGGGTGGCTACCGGCACGCCGTCGCCGCGCCCGCCGGGCAGGCTGGAGACGGGCACGGTGCAGGCCCGGCCGTCGGTGAGCAGCACCACCACGTTGTCCACGGTGCGGCATTCCTGGGCGGCGAAGAGGCGGTCCCCTTCCTTGAAGCCGACGGTGGAAAGGTCGAGGCCGTGGCCCTGGCGGGTGCGCATCCAGCCCTTTTCGGAGAGCAGCACGGTGACGGGCTCATTGACCACCACCTGGGCCACGGCGGCCCGCTCGGCGGCTTCCACCACGGTGCGGCGCTCGTCGCCGTATTTCTTGGTGTCGGCCTTGATCTCGCTGATGATCAGGCTCTTCATGGCCTTGTCGTCGGCCAGGAGGTTTTCCAGGCCGGCCTTCTCTTCCCGCAGCTCGGCCAGTTCCTGCTCGATCTTGATGCCTTCGAGGCGGGCCAGCTGGCGCAGGCGGATTTCCAGGATGTCTTCGGCCTGGCGGTCGGAGAGGTTGAAACGGGCGATCAGGGCGGCCTTGGGCTCGTCCGACTCGCGGATGAGGTGGATCACTTCGTCGATGTTGAGGAAGACGATGTGCCGGCCTTCCAGGATGTGGATGCGGTCGTTCACCTTGCCCAGGCGGTGCTCGGTGCGGCGGCGCACGGTATCGAAGCGGAAGGCGATCCACTCGGCCAGCAGGTCCTTCAGGGTCTTCTGCCGCGGCCGGCCGTCCAGGCCGATGGCCACCATGTTGATGGGGGCCGAGGATTCCATGGAGGTGTGGGCCAGCAGGATGTTCATGAACTCGTTCGCATCCTGGCGGCTGGAACGGGGTTCGAACACCAGGCGCACCGGGTGCTGCTTGTCGGATTCGTCCCGGGCCTTTTCCAGCACCGAGAGGATCAGCTGCTTGGTCTGGGTCTGTTCCTGGGTCAGGGTCTTCTTGCCGGTCTTGACCTTGGGATTGGTCAGGTCCTCGATCTCTTCCAGGATCTTCTGGTTGGAGGCGGAGGGCGGCAGTTCATAGACCACCAGCTGCCACTGGCCCCGGGCCAGTTCTTCCACCTTCCAGCGGGCGCGCACCTTGAGGGAGCCGCGGCCGGTCTCGTAGGCGTTGCGGATGTCGGCGGGGGTGGAAATGATCTGGCCGCCGCCGGGGAAGTCCGGCGCCGGGATGTATTCCATGAGGTCGGCCACCGACAGCTCGGGCTTCCTGATCAGGGCGATGGCCGCTTCGGAGACTTCCCGCAGGTTGTGGCTGGGCATTTCCGTGGCCATGCCGACGGCGATGCCGGAGGCGCCGTTGAGCAGCAGCATGGGCAGGCGGGCCGGCAGCAGGGCCGGTTCCTGGAAGGCGCCGTCGTAGTTGGGCTGGAAATCCACCGTGCCCATGTCCAGCTCGCCGAGCAGCAGCTGGGCGATGGGGGTGAGGCGGCATTCCGTGTAACGCATGGCGGCGGCGGTGTCGCCGTCGCGGGAGCCGAAGTTGCCGATGCCGTCCACCAGGGGATAGCGCAGGGAGAAATCCTGGGCGACGCGGACGATGGCCTCATAGACGGAGGAATCGCCGTGGGGGTGGTACTTACCGATGACGTCGCCCACCACCCGGGCGGACTTGACCGGCTTGGCGCCGCTGGTCAGGCCCAGCTCGTTCATGGCGTAGAGGATGCGGCGCTGCACCGGCTTCTGACCGTCGCAGACATCGGGCAGGGCCCGGCCCTTGACCACGCTGACGGCGTATTCCAGATAGGCCCGCTCGGCGAAGAGGGCCAGGGGAGCGGAATCGGCGTCCGTCGGCAGGGGCGGCAGGGGCGCCAGGTTGTTGCCGCCACCGCTGCCCCCGGAGGCAGCAGCCACGGGCATCTCCGCCTCGGCATCGCCAGCATCGCCGCTGGAGGCGGCTTCCAGGGCACCGTCCATTTGCGCTGCCTGTTCGATCAAGTGTTCGGCCACGGCCTCGGCCTGGGCCACTTCGGCGGCAGTCGCCTTGTTGTCGTCGGCGGCGAAGAGATCGCCGCTCAAGGTGTCGTCGTTCTTGTGGGTCATGGTCAGATATCCGCCTCGACTTCGTTACCGTGCACTTCCAGCCATTCGCGGCGGGAGCTGGCTTCGCCCTTGCCCATGAGCATGTTCATCTTGGCGATGGTCTCTTCCATGGGGTAGTCGCCGAATTCCACCCGCACCAGACGGCGGGTGTCCGGGTTGAGGGTGGTGTCCCACAGCTGTTCGCTGGACATTTCGCCCAGGCCCTTGAAGCGGGAGATGGAGAGGGCTTCGAGCTTGATGCCTTCCTTGACCAGCTTGTCCTTCACTGCTTCCAGCTCGTTCTCGTCCAGGGCGTAGATCTTGCGCGGCGGGCGGTTCTTGCCCTGGCCCGGCACGTCCACCCGGAACAGGGGCGGCTTGGCCACGTAGATGTTGCCGTTGGCGATGAGCTTGGGGAAATGGCGGAAGAACAGGGTCAGGAGCAGGCACTGGATGTGGCTGCCGTCCACGTCCGCGTCGGACATGATAATGACCTTGCCGTAGCGCAGGCCGTCGATGCTGGTGTCGCTTTCCAGGGTGTGGTGGTCCACGCCGATGGCCACGGCGATGTTGTGGATTTCCACGTTGGCGTAGAGCCGGTCCGGCTCCACTTCCCAGCTGTTCTGCACCTTGCCGCGCAGGGGCAGGAGGGCCTGGAATTCCTTGTCCCGGCCCTGCTTGGCGGAACCGCCGGCGGAATCGCCTTCCACCAGGAACAGTTCGTTGCGCTCGATGTCGTCGGATTCGCAGTCGGTGAGCTTGCCCGGCAGCACGGCGACGCCGCTGCCCTTCTTCTTTTCCACCTTCTGGGCGGAACGCTGGCGGCTCTGGGCCTGCTTGATGGAAAGCTCGGCCAGCTTCTTGCCGTATTCCACGTGCTCGTTGAGCCACAGCTCGAAGGTGTCGCGGAACATGGCGCTGACCAGCTTCACCGCGTCCCGGGAATTGAGGCGGTCCTTGGTCTGGCCCTGGAAGCTGGGGTCCAGGATGCGGGCGGAAAGGAGGAAGCTGGCGCGGCCGAAAACGTCTTCCGGCAGCAGCTTGACGCCCTTGGGCAGCAGGCTGTGCATGTCCACGAAGCTCTTCACGGCCTGGAAGATGCCGTCCCGCAGGCCCGATTCGTGGGTGCCGCCGCCGGGGGTGGGAATCAGGTTCACATAGGATTCCCGGGCCAGGGCGCCCTCTTCCGTCCAGGCGATGGCCCAGGCGGCGCCTTCGCCCTCGGCGAAACCGTCGCCGTTGGTCGGCTTGCCGGCGTATTTCTCGCCGACGATCATGGGGATCACCAGATCGGTGCCGTCCAGCAGCTCGGCCAGGTAGCCGCGCATGCCGTCCTTGTAGGCCCATTCCTTGGTCTCGCCGCTACGCTCGATGTGCAGGGTGACGGCAACGCCGGGCAGCAGCACGGCCTTGGAGCGCAGGATGTGCTCCAGCTCGCCCATGGGGATGGTGGGGGAATCGAAATACTTGGCGTCGGGCCAGGCGCGCACCCGGGTGCCGCTGGCCTTCTTCGGCGCATCGCCGATGCGGGCCAGGGGCTCCACCACGTCGCCGGCAGCGAAGACCAGGCGGTGCATGCCACCTTCCCGGGCCACTTCCACCTCCAGGCGGGTGGACAGGGCGTTGGTGACGGAAACGCCGACCCCGTGCAGGCCGCCGGAGAAGCTGTAGGCGCCGCCGGCGCCCTTGTTGAACTTGCCGCCCGCGTGCAGGCGGGTGAACACCACTTCAACCGTCGGCGCATTTTCCACCGGGTGCAGTTCCACCGGAATGCCGCGGCCGTTGTCGGCCACGGAGATGGAGCCATCCACATGGACGGTGACCAGGATGCTCTTGGCGAAACCGGCAATGGCTTCGTCCGCCGCGTTGTCGATGACTTCCTGGATGATGTGCAGGGGATTTTCGGTCCGGGTGTACATGCCCGGGCGCTGCTTCACCGGTTCCAGGCCCTTGAGGACCGTGATCGACGAAGCGTTGTAATCGGAAGGATTGCTCATGGTGCTTTTTTTCCCCGTTTCGGGCAAAGCGGCAAAAACGCCGCGACAGGCTAAACAAAACGGGCGTCAGATTACCAAATTCGGGCCGGCAACGCCCATCCTGCTTGTATGACAGGCGGGCCGTCCACCGGCCCCGGCGCGGCGCCCCGGCCTTGCCGGATCACATTTAATCGTTGAAAAACAAGGGCCATTGCCGAAAACGGGGGCTTGCGTCCGATAATTCCCCGACTATTGCGGTGCAGCGATAAAATTGGCGCCAGGCAGCCGTTCCAGCGCCAGCCAAGAAGTCCGGCCCCGCCCCGCCTGCGGCAAGGGCAGCGGCCAGACAGCGGAAAGCGATCCAGCCCTTGAATCCCCACACCCTCACCGTTCGCCTCCAGACCCTTCTCCTCGACTACTGGCAACGCCTGCGCCGCCTCGGCTGGCGCGGCGTGCTGCTGCTCCTGGCCCTGCCGCCGGCCCTGCTGCTGGCCTATACCCTGCTGCTGATCCCCTTCACCCCGGGCATCAGCGACCTGCGCAAGGCCAAGCAGGAGCAGCCGGCCCGCATCCTCAGCGCCGACGGCAAGGAACTGGCCGTGTTCAAGCGGGCCAACCGGGAATGGGTGAAGCTGGACCAGGTGTCGCCCCGGGTGGTGGAAGCCCTCATCGCCACCGAGGACCACCGCTTCTACCAGCACCACGGCATCGACTGGCGCCGCACCGCCGGCGCCGCCCTCAACACCTTTTCCGGCGACCGTCAGGGCGGTTCCACCCTGACCCAGCAGCTGGCCCGCAATCTCTACCCGGACGAGATCGGCCGGGCCCCCACCCTGACGCGCAAGCTGAAAGAGGCCATCACCGCCTTCAAGATCGAGGCCCTGTATACCAAGGAGGAAATCCTCGAGACCTACCTGAATACGGTGCCCTTCCTCTACAACGCCTACGGCATCGAAATGGCGGCCCGCACCTATTTCGACACCTCCGCCGGCAACCTGGACGTACTGCAGAGCGCCACCCTGGTGGGCATGCTCAAGGGCAACAGCTATTACAACCCGGTGCTCAACCCGGAACGGGCGGTGCAGCGGCGCAACACGGTGCTGGCCCAGATGGTGAAGCGGGAACGCCTCTCCCCGGCCCAGTTCGACGGCCTGAAGAAAAAACCCCTGCGCCTGGACTTCGAGCGCCAGAGCGAACCGGAAGGCCCGGCCCCCCACTTCGCCCAGCAGCTGCGCAAATGGCTCATCGCCTGGGCCGACGACCATGGCTACAACGCCTACGCCGACGGCCTGGTGGTGTACACCACCCTGGATTCCCGCCTGCAGGCCTGGGCCAACCAGGCCGTGGCGCGCCAGGGCTACGTGCTGCAGAACCAGGCGGATGCGGCCTGGAACCGCCGCGGCGGCTGGAACGCCGCCAATCCCCTGGTGCGCACCCTGGTGGGCGAAACGCCGGAATACCGCAGCGCCGTCGCCGCCGGCCTGGGCCAGGAGGAGGCACTGAAGAAGCTCCTAGCCGACAAGGCCTTCATGGCTGCCCTGCGCCAGCAGAAGACCCGCATCCAGGCCGGCTTCCTCGCCCTGGACCCGCGCAACGGCCAGGTCCGGGCCTGGGTCGGCAGCCGGGATTTCAGCCAGGACGCCTTCGACCACGTGCAGCAGGCCAAGCGCCAGCCCGGCTCCACCTTCAAGCCCTTCGTCTATGGCGCCGCCTTCCTGCGGGGCGCCCAGCCCGGCGACAGCCGCATGGACCAGGCCGTGGAAATCCCCCTGGCCGGCGGCGAAATCTGGCGCCCCGCGGACCACGAGCCGCCCAGCAACCAGCCCATTACTCTGGCCACCGCCCTGGCCCTGTCGAAAAACACCGTCACCGCCCAGCTGATGCAGGAAGTGGGCGCGGTGCGGGTCGCCCGCCTGGCCCAGGCCATGGGCATCCGCCAGAGCCGGCTGGAAACGGTGCCTTCCCTGGCCCTGGGCACCAGCCCGGTGAGCCTCAGGGAGATGGTCGCCGCCTACGGCACCATCGCCAACGGCGGCGGCTACCTGGAGCCGGTGCTGGTGAGCCGCATCGAAAACGGCAAGGGCAAGATCCTGGCCGAATTCGCCCCGGCGGACCCGGAACCGGCCCTGCCCCCCAAGGTGGCGTACACCCTGGTGGACACCATGCGCGGCGTTATCGACCGGGGCACCGGCAGCGCCATCCGCAGCCGCTTCGGCATCCGCGCCGACGTGGCCGGCAAGACCGGCACCACCCAGGACAACACGGACGGCTGGTTCATCCTCATGCACCCCCAGCTGGTGGCCGGCGCCTGGGTCGGATTCAACGATGCCCGCATCACCCTGCGCAGCGACTACTGGGGCCAGGGCGCCCACAGCGCCCTGCCCATGGTGGGCGATTTCTTCCAGCAGGCCCTGCGCTCGCGCCAGATCGACGCCAAGGCCCGCTTCGCCGAACCCGAGGACAGCAGCCTGTTCACCCGCGTCCTGGCCTGGGGCCGGGACTGGTTAACCCGACTGCTGGCCCCCGCGCCGGAAGCGCCCCCGCCCCACACATC
>NZ_JBXAST010000080.1:0-11363 GCF_058809645.1 Azospira sp. MPR-E4
TGGGGGGGGGTTTTTTTTTGCGGCTTTCGCTTGTGGCAGCTGTTTCCGGCGGGGAGGCCGACAGCGTTGGGGGGGGGCAAGGTGCCGTTTCTGCCCCGAATCCGGCTGCAAAGCGGGGGGGGGGCAAAGAACGGGTGCTCATATGCGGCGGCGCTCCGGGGCGAAGGCCCAAAGAAAAACCCGCCACAAGGGCGGGTTTTCCGGTAGCCAAGCCTTTGGGGGGCTTACTTCAGCTTGGTTTCTTTGTAGATCACGTGCTTGCGGACCTTGGGATCGTACTTCTTGATCTCGATCTTTTCCGGCTTGGTACGCTTGTTCTTGGTGGTGGTGTAGAAATGGCCGGTCCCAGCAGTGGACTCCAGCTTGATCTTTTCACGCATGTCGCAGCTCCTTAGACCGTGAAACGCTTATTACACTTCGCCGCGGGCACGCAGATCCACCAGGACCTCGTCGATACCCTTCTTGTCGATCAACCGCAGACCGGCGTTGGAAACACGCAGCCGGATGAAGCGGTTTTCGCTCTCAACCCAGAAGCGACGATACTGCAGATTCGGCAGGAAGCGGCGCTTGGTTTTGTTGTTGGCATGGGAAACGTTGTTCCCGACCATCGGGGCCTTGCCCGTCACTTGGCAGACACGCGCCATGATTTGCTCCAGAAAACTTGGAAGGAAAGCCCGCGATTGTAACGCAACTGCCTGAATAATATCAAGCCTCTTTTGCGTTTTCCTTTTGCCCGGGGCGGCAAAAAGGCCGGAAAGCCTTATCCGGCGTACCTTTCCGTCCCGGGTAAAAAATGCTGGGCGAGTACACGTTGCAGCTGAACCTTGGCTGCGCCCGTGAAGCCGACGAATTGTACCCCATGCCGGAAGCAGCAGTGACGGTCGGAGTGCACCGAATAGGCCATGCGGCAGCGGAATTCCAGCACCAGCGGGCGTTCGTGGGAGTGGGTGGGGGGCACGGACAGCCGCATGGTGAACTGGCTGGAGGTGTGCAGGTTGTGGTCCGTCAGTACGGCAGCGCCGGCCTGGGAAACGTCGTGGGTACGGCCGTGATAGACCCGGTCCGGCTCGCTGTCGAGGACGATCATGCACGACCACCGGGCTGGGTACCGGTCATATTGGCGCTGTTCTTTCATTGCAATTGGGAATTGTTGTTATCTGGTCAGCGCGCAGTATAACCACAGACCCCCTCTTACTATTGATATAGATCAGAGCAAGCCCCGCTCGGAAAAAGAAAGGGGCGGGGTGTTGCCGGCGACGACGAAATGGTCCAGCACCCGCACCTCCACCAGGGCCAGGCTCTGCCTGAGGGCGGCGGTGAGCTGTTCGTCGGCCCGGGAGGGCTCGGCGACGCCGGAAGGGTGGTTGTGGGCGAAGATGACGGCCGCCGCATTGCGGGCCAGGGCCGTCTTCACCACTTCCCGGGGATAGACCGCCGTCTGGGTCAGGGTGCCGCGGAACAGTTCCTCGGCGGCGATGAGGCGGTTCTGGGCGTCCAGCCACAGGGCCAGGAACACCTCCCGCGGCTCGCCGCCCAGCCGGGCCCGCAGGTAGTCGCGCACCGCATCCGGGGAATTGAAGGCATGGGGCCGCTCCATTTCCTCCCGCAGGGCGCGCCGGGACATTTCCAGGACGGCCTGGATCTGGGCGTACTTGGCGCTGCCCATGCCGGGCACGGCGCTGATCTCCTCCGCCGTGGCGGCAAACAGCCGGGTCAGGCTGCCGAAACGCTGCAGCAGGCTGCGCGCCATGTCCACTGCGCTCTGGCCCCGCACCCCGACCCGCAGGAAGACGGCCAGCAGTTCGGCGTCGGAGAGGGCGGTGGCGCCCTGCTTCAGCAGCCGCTCCCGGGGGCGTTCGTCTTCGGGCCAGTCGGTGATTGCCATGATCTCAAGTAGAATCGGGCGGATCAGCCATTCTAGCGATTACGACAATGGAATTGTTGGGCAAGAAAATACTCCTCGGCGTCACCGGCGGCATCGCCGCCTACAAGGCGGCCGAGCTGACCCGCCTGCTGCAGAAGCAGGGGGCCACGGTGCAGGTGGCCATGACCGAGGCGGCCATCCATTTCGTCGGTGCGGTGACCTTCCAGGCCCTGTCCGGCCAGCCGGTGTTCACCGACCAGTGGGATGCGCGCATGGCCAACAACATGGCCCACATCGACCTCTCCCGGGAGGCGGACGCGGTGCTGGTGGCGCCGGCCTCCGCCGATTTCCTGGCCAAGGTGGCCCACGGCCAGGCCGACGACCTGCTCACCACCCTGGTGCTGGCCCGGGATTGCCCCCTGCTGGTGGCCCCGGCCATGAACCGGCAGATGTGGGAAAACCCGGCCACCCAACGCAACGCCGCCACCCTGGCGGCGGACGGCATCACCCTGCTGGGCCCCGCCTGCGGCGACCAGGCCTGCGGCGAGGTCGGCGCCGGGCGCATGCTGGAGCCGGCGGAAATCGTCGAGGACCTGATCGCCTTCTTCCAGGCCAAGCCCCTGGCCGGCAAGCGGGTGCTGCTCACCGCCGGCCCCACCTTCGAGGCCCTGGACCCGGTGCGGGGCATCACCAATCTTTCGACCGGCAAGATGGGCTACGCCCTGGCCCGGGCCTGTGCCCAGGCCGGCGCCGCCGTCACCCTGGTCTCCGGCCCCACCGGGCTGGCCTGCCCCCGGGGCGTGCTGCGGGTCGATGTGAGCGCCGCCCTGGAGATGCAGCGGGAAGTGCTGGCCCGGGCCGGGGAGAGCGACGTCTTCATCGGCGTTGCCGCCGTGGCCGACTACCGGCCGGCCGCCCCGTCCGCCCAGAAGATCAAGAAGAACGCCGCCGCGATGACGGTGGAGCTGGTGAAGAACCCGGACATCCTGGCCGAAGTGGCGGCCCTGCCGCGGCCGCCCTTCTGCGTCGGCTTTGCCGCCGAGAGCCACGACCTGGCCACCTACGCCGAGGGCAAGCGCGTCAACAAGAAACTGCCCCTGGTGGTGGGCAACCTGATCAGCGACGGCTTCGGCGGCGAGGACAATACCGTGGTCCTGTTCGATGCTGCCGGCGCCCATCCCCTGGCCACCGCCAGCAAGACCGAGGTGGCCCGCAGCATCGTCGCCGCCATTGCCGAGCGTCTGCCCCACTGATTTTTATCTGGAGAAACAATGCATCCCGTCGACGTCAAACTGCTGGACCCCCGCCTGCACGAAACCCCGCCCCAGTACGCCACCCCCGGTTCCGCCGGGCTGGACCTGCGGGCCTGCATCGAGGCCCCGGTGAAGCTGCATCCGGGCGAAACCCAGCTGATTCCCACCGGCATCGCCATCCACCTCAACGACCCGGGCATGGCCGCCATGATCCTGCCCCGCTCCGGCCTGGGCCACAAGCACGGCATCGTCCTCGGCAACCTGGTGGGCCTGATCGACTCCGACTACCAGGGCGAAATCATGGTTTCCACCTGGAACCGGGGCAAGGAAGCCTTCGTCATCAATCCCCTGGACCGCATCGCCCAGCTGGTGGTGGTGCCGGTGCTGCAGGTGCAGTTCAACCTGGTGGACGAGTTTGCCGCCAGCGACCGGGGTGCCGGCGGTTTCGGCAGCACCGGCAAGGGCTGATCCCGGCGCCGCTCGGCGCCCTGTGCAATGAGAAAAGGCCGCGCTTCCGCAAGGAGGCGCGGCCTTTTTATTCGGCTGCAGGGGGGAGGTCCGGGAGGCAGGCAGGACGGGCCTGTTGGCCATGTCATGGCGGAGATGGCCGTCCTGCCTACCTCCCGGCAGTGCTGCTTTTTCATTCTAGGCCAGGGCGTCGGCCCAGATGTTCTTGGCCCAGCCCAGGGCGAACTGGGCTTCGGCGACGCTGCGCACGGCGGAGACGCCGCCGGAGCCGGGCACCGGCAGCACCGTCTTTTTCTCGGCGTCGTACTGGTGGATGGAGGCCACGTGGCAGGCTTCCGTGGAACTGAGGAAGCTGTAGCAGGTGTTCATCACCACCGGATTGGGATTGGGCGCCTCGCCGGCCAGCAGGTTGAGGATGGCGGCGGCGGCCAGCTTGGCGTGCTGGTTGGCCATGTGGCCGGACTTGGGCATGGTCGGCGCCGGGAAAATGGCGTCGCCCAGGACGTGGATGCCCGGGGTGTTGGTGGATTCCAGGCTCAGCCAGTCCACATCGACCCAGCGGTTGTTCACCAGCTTCAGCCCGGCGGCGCTGGCGATGGCGCCGGCCCGCTGGGGCGGCACCACGTTGAGCACGTCGGCCCGCACCTTGTCGAATTCGAAAAGGGCGGTGGTGTTGGTCACGTCCACGTCGATCAGCTCGTGGTTGGGCCGGTATTCGACGATATTCGGGTACAGCTCGCTCCAGGCCTTGGTGAACAGGCCCTTCTTGGAGATCACGTCCTCGTTGGCGTCCAGGATCAGCACCTTGGACTTGGGCTTGTGGGCCTTGAAGTAGCTGGCCACCACCGAGGCCCGTTCGTAGGGGCCGGGCGGGCAGCGGTAGGGCGCCTTGGGAATGGTGATGGCGAAGACGCCGCCGTCCTTCATGGATTCCAGCTGCTTGCGCAGGGCCACGGTCTGGGGGCCGGCCTTCCAGGCGTGGAGGATTTTCTCCTGGGATTCCTTGGCGTCCAGGGCCGGCACCAGGGACCACAGGAAATCGACGCCGGGGGAGAGCACCAGGCGGTCGTAGCTGAGGCTGCCGCCCTGGGCCAGGCGCAGGGTGCGCTTGACCGGGTCCACCGCCACGGCTTCGTCCTGGATCACCTTGACGCCCCAGCGGTTCTTCAGGCCGTCGTAGGAGACGGTGATGTCGTCCAGGGTCTTGTCGCCGGAGAGGATGAGGTTGGAAATGGGGCAGGAGATAAAAGTGGGGTTACGCTCTACCAGGGTGACGCGGACGCCGCCCTCGCTCCACTTGCGCAGGTACTTGGCCACCGTGGCGCCGCCGTAGCCGCCACCCACCACCACCACGTGGCCGGCAGCCTGCTTGCGGGGAACCGGGGCGCTGGCGCAGCCGGTCAGGGAGGCGGTGACGGAAGCGGCGGAGACGATGCCCGCGGCCTTGAGGAAATCCCGGCGTTGCATGGTCATTACTTGCCCTCCCGTTTCTGGGCTGCCAGATAGGTGGTGATCAGGTCCAGCTGCTCCGGGGTATAGCCCTTGGCGATCTGGTGCATGATGGTGGCCGGCCGGCTGCCGTCGCGAAAGCCGTTCAGCTTCTGCAGCAACACGCCCTTGTCCTGGCCGGCCAGCACGTCCATGGCGCCGGGCTGGGCATGGCCGTCGGTGCCGTGGCAGTTGGCGCAGGTGGCGGCCAGATTGCGGGCCAGGTTGGGGTCGGCGGCAAAGGCCGCGGTGCTGCCCAGGCCGGCGGCCAGGACGGCGAGCAGGGAAAGGCGTGACATCAGGTGGCGCGCAAAGGGCATGGCATCTCCTTGGCTAGACGAAGGCAGTCCAGATTTGGCCCGGAGTATAACAACCGCAGCGGCGGAGTTTCCCCCGCCAAAACGGAATATTTCGGTCTTTTCTTATAACCTGGTGGCACTCTCGGCCGCTGCCGTAGGGGCCTCGCCGAGCATGCGCACCTCCCGCTGGGGGAAGGGGATTTCGATGCCTTCGGCCTTGAAGCGCTTCCAGATCTCCAGGTTGATGTCCGAGCGCAGGGCGCCGGAACCTTCCTCCGGGTCTTCGATCCAGAAGCCCACCTCCAGGTTGATGCCGCTGTCGGCAAAGCCGGTCAGGTAGGCCCGGGGCGGCCGCTCCTGCAGCACCCGGGGATGGGCTGCGGCCGCCTCCACCAGCACCGCCATGGCCCGCTCCACATCGCTGTTGTAGCCGACCTGGACGGCGGTCTTGAGGAATACCTGGGTGTCCGTGTAGGACTGGTTCTGCACCACGTTGGCGACGAACTGCTCGTTGGGGATCAGGTATTCGGTGCCGGCCAGGCCCCGCAGCACCGTGTAGCGGGTGGTGATCTGGGTCACCACGCCGCTGGTGGCGGCGTCGATGGCGATGAAGTCGCCCAGGCGGATGGAGCGGTCGAGCAGGATGATGAAGCCGGAAATGTAGTTGCTGGCAATCTTCTGCAGGCCGAAACCGAGGCCGACGCCGAGGGCGCCGCCGAAGACCGAGAGGGTGGTGATGTCGATGCCCACCAGGGACAGGCTGATGAGCACCGCCACCAGGGTCAGCAGGGCCTTGATGATGCGGGCCAGCACCGCCCGCACGTTGGAATCCAGCTTCTGCGCCCCCATCAGCCGGGCCTCCGCCAGGCCGGCCAGCCACAGGGCGCCCAGCACGGTGACGAAAATGGTGACCAGGCCGTGCAGGATCATCCACAGGTCGAGGCGCTGCTTGCCCACGGCGAACTGCACCTGCTCCATGGCATCGATCACCGGCAGGTCCAGGCCGGTGATGTGCAGGGCTGCGGCCAGCCACACCAGGGTGGCGATGACCCGTTCGGAAGCCGCCAGCCAGCCCGAGGGGGCAAAGGCTTGGCGCAGGATGTAGACCATCAGCCGGATGCCGGCCAGGGACAGCATCAGGGGCACGGCCAGGGACAGCAGGTTGACGTGCATGTGGGGCTTGAGTAGGGCCCGTGCCAGCACCACCAGGCCCGCCGCCAGCAGGGGGAAGAGCAGGCGCTTGACCCCGCTGCGGCCCGCGTGCCAGCGCTCCGGCGTCGTCTGAATGCGGTTGCGCACTTGGCGCGAGGCGAAGAAGGCGATGCCGATGCAGCCGAGGAGCACGGCCATCTGCCAGAAAATGCGGGGATTCTGCAGGTCGTCCCACAGGTCGGTGAATAGCTGGGGCAGGGTTTCCATGGCGCGGGCTTACTTGGCTTGACGTTCGAAGACGGCGGCGAAGAAGGCGTCGCTGTCGTGGCGGTGGGGCAGCAGGGCCAGACGGCCGGCGGGCATGGCCTCCAGCCCCGGCAGCTCGATGCCCTGGGCAGCCAGGATGTCGGCCACCGGCACGGCGACGAAGTCCGGGTGGGCGGCGAGGAAGGCGTCGGCGACGGCGCCGTTCTCTTCCTGCAGCAGGCTGCAGGTGGCGTACACCAGGCGGCCCCCGGCCTTCACCAGGCGGGCGGCGGAATTGAGGATGGCGCTCTGCTTGGCGTTCAGCTCGGCGACGGACTTTTCGTCCTGGCGCCACTTCAGATCCGGATTGCGGCGCAGGGTGCCCAGGCCCGAGCAGGGCGCATCCACCAGGACCCGGTCCAGCTTGCCGGCCAGGCGCTTGATGCGGGCATCGTTCTCGCTCTCGATGCGTACCGGATGCACGTTGGAAAGACCGGAACGGGCCAGGCGCGGCTTCAGGTTGTTGAGGCGCTTCTCCGACACGTCGAAGGCATAGAGGCGGCCGGTGGAGCGCATCAGGGCGCCCAGCAGCAGGGTCTTGCCGCCGGCGCCGGCGCAGAAGTCGGCCACCATCTCGCCCCGCTTGGGCGCCAGCAGCAGGCCCAGCAGCTGGCTGCCCTCGTCCTGCACTTCCACTGCACCGTCCATGAACAGGGGATGGCGGGAGAGGGCGGGCTTGCCGGCCAGGCGCAGGCCCAGAGGCGAATAGGGGGTGGGGCTGGCGGCGATGCCGTCCTTGGCCAGTTGGGCGGCGACGGCATTGCGTTCCGCCTTCAGGCTGTTGACCCGCAGGTCCAGGGGCGCCGGCCGGTTGAGGGCGGTCACCAGGGCCTGGGTCTCTTCGGCGCCGTACTGGGCCAGCAGGCGCTGGTAGAGCCAGTCCGGCAGGTCCAGGGCGATGGCCGGGGCGCTCAGGCCGAGGGGGCCGCTGGGGTCGAAATGGTCTTCGCCGCGGCCGATGGCGGCCCAGCGCTGTTGCAGGTGTTCCACCAGCTCGGCTTCGCCGTGGCGCAGCAGGGCTTCCAGGGCCTTGGCGTCCAGGCCCTGGTGGCAGGCCAGGTGGGCCAGCAGCAGGCGGCGGGCGTTCACCTGGGGCAGCACCAGGGCTTCCAGGCTGCGCTTGTGGCGCAGGATGGCGAACACGGCCTCGGCCACGAAGCCCCGGTCCCGGTGGCCCAGCTGCTTGTGCTCGCGGAAGTAGCGGGAGAGGGCCGCATCCGCCGGGTGGTTCAGGCGCAGCACCTCGGTGAGGGCGGCGATGGCGTGCTGGAACAGGGCGGGAGCGGGTGCGTGGGTCATGGCGGTCTTCAAAAAAACGTTGGCCCCGGAGGGCGCGGAAAATCGGTGGGGCCGGAACCCCGGCGGGCGGCGTCTATTCGCTGCCGACCTGGAGTTCGGTGGCGATCTGGTCGAAACGTTCGCCCTTCTTGTCGATGTGGCGGATCTTCACCGGCAGCAGCAGGCGGTCCGTGGCCAGCCACACTTCGGTGGTGGTGTCGCCGCTGGCCCGCAGGTGCAGGGTCGGCACGCTGCCGAAGGCCAGCTCCAGGACTTCCTCGCCGACCCGGGTGAAGCGGATCGTGTCCAGCTTGCGCCCGGTGCTCACCGGCAGATCCACCGTGGCGCCCACCTGGGGCAGGTAGCCGAAGGCGTAGTAGAAGCTGATGAAGTCCTGGGCGCCGGGGGGCAGGGTCTGGCGTCGCTGCTCCCTGCCCTGGACGACGCTGCCGGCGTTCCAGTCGAAGTCGGCCCGGTCGCCGGTCTCGCTGCCGTTCTTGCGGGCGACGAAGGTTTCCGGCTGCAGTCCGGCCGGGCCTATTTTACCCCGGCTCTCGTAGGCCACCTGGACCGACTTGAAGAGGGCCGCCAGGCCGGTGGTTTCGGTGACGCCGGTGAGCCGGTAGCGGCCGTCGGCGATGCGCCATTCGTGGATGGTCTGGCCCACTTCGAAATTCTGCTCGCCCTTGATGACAACGAAGCGGATGCGGCCCCGGGGCGGCAGCCGGGGCTCCACTGCCGCCGGCGGGGCAGGCTCGGGGGCGGCCACCGGCGCGGCTTCCGGCACCGGGGCGGCGGCCGCCGGCTCCGGCTGGGCCTGGGGGGCGGGCACTGTCGCCGGCCCAGGCGGGACGGCCCTGCTGGGCCTGGGGGCCTTGGGCGCGGCTTTCGGCGCGGGTGCCGGGGCAGGGGGTGTTTCGGGCCGCCGCTGGGGGGTCAGGGTGGCTTCCAGGGGCGGCGAGGGCGGTTCCTCGCCCAGCCCGGGCAGCTCGACTTCCGGCAGCACCAGGGCGCCGATATGGAGGAAGAGGGAGGTCGCCAGGGCCAGCGCCAGGGCGACGGGGATGGAACGCTTCAGGGATCAGCTCCGGGCCGGGGGGGAAATGAGGGCGCTGGCGGCGGCCATGGGGTTGTCGGCCAGCAGCACCCGGCCCTGTTCCAGGCGCAGGCGGCCCTGGCAGAACCAGGCCACGGCGGCGGGGTAGACCTGGTGTTCCTGCACCAGGACCCGGGCCGCCAGACTGTGCTCGTCGTCCCCTTCCAGCACCGGCACCACGGCCTGGGCGATGGCGGGGCCGTGGTCCAGGGCCGGGGTGACGAAATGCACGGTGCAGCCGTGCACCCGGCAGCCTTCCTCCAGGGCCCGCTGATGGGTGTGCAGGCCGGGGAAGGCGGGCAGCAGGGAGGGATGGATGTTGATCAGGCGGCCTTCGTAATGGCGCACGAAGCCTTCGGAGAGGATGCGCATGAAGCCGGCCAGGATCACCAGGTCCGGGGCGTGGGCGTCGATGGCCTCGGCCAGGGCGGCGTCGAAGGCTTCCCGGCTGGGGTAGGCCTTGTGGTCCAGGGCGGCGGTGGCGATGCCGGCCGCCTTGGCGGTTTCCAGGCCCTTGGCGTCGGGCCGGTTGGCGATCACGGCCACCACCCGGCCCGGATAGGCAGGATCGGCGGCGGCCCGGAGGATGGCCTCCATATTGCTGCCGCGGCCGGAGATGAGGATGACGAGTCTTTTTTTCATGTCTGCTGGGGCCCGGCAGGGGCTGCCGGGACGGTCCTACTTGATCGGTGTGAGGGCGGCCACCGGCAGGAAGACTGCGGTGGCCAGGTTCTGCATGACCCGGTTGACGGTGCGGCCGTTCTTGTCGGCCACCACCACCGAGAGGAAATCCAGGAGGCCGACCAGGCGGCCGATTTCCCGCTCGAAGGAGAGGTTGCGCACGGCGGCGTCCGGCTCGTTGGAGAGGATGTACAGCTCGCCTTCCACATTGCGGTTGTTGTTCAGGCGCCAGGCGACGATTTCCAGGTTGCGGGCGCAATTGTAGAGCTTTTGCGCGTCGAGGCCGTCAAGAACGTAAAAATCGGTCTTGTACTCGTAGGCCGCCTGGACCATGCCGTTGATCCCGGCCATGAGGGCCAGCACCCGGTCGCCGTGGTAATCCTCGCGGAAGGCGAGCAGCATGGCCTGGGCCTCCCGTCGCCCTTCCAGCTCGGGCCACTGGTTGTTGTCGAAGATGCGGGCCACGGCCGCTTCCAGGGAGGGCTGGCCGACCTTCTTCCATTCCCGGGGATTGCGCCGGTACAGCTTTTCGGTGAGGCGTTTGAGGCCGGCGCTGACTTCCCGCTGGCTGGCGTCGATGACCCGGTCGATGTCGGTCTTGGCGATGGCCCGGGGGTCGAAGCGGGATTCGCTACGCCCGTCGTGGCTGGTGCGGGTGGTGCAGCCCGGCAGGGCCAGGGCCAGCAGCAGGGCAGCCGCTGCGGCCAGGGCGGGGCCGGCCCGCGCTCCGTCTTGTTCCTGCTTCCCCATGATTCCCCCTTGGTTTTTTGTCTGTGGTTGTGCCGTTCAGCCGGTGCTGGCCTTGCGCGCCTTGCAGTAGCCGATGACGGCCGGCAGCAGGGACACGGCGATGATGAGCACGATCACCAGCGACAGGTTGTTCTTGATCAGGGGCAGGTTGCCGAACCAGTAGCCGGCCAGGCTGAGGGACACCACCCAGGAGACGCCGCCGACCACGTTGAAGAAGGTGAAGCGGCCGTAGCCCATCTCGCCCATGCCGGCGACGAAGGGGGCGAAGGTGCGCAGCAGGGGCAGGAAGCGGGAGATGACCAGGGTCTTGCCGCCGTGTACCTCGAAGAAGGCGTGGGTCTTTTCCAGGGCGGCCCGGTTCAGCAGGCGGGAATTCCAGGCCAGGATGCGGTGGCCGAACCAGCGGCCGATGACGTAGTTGAGGCTGTTGCCGAGCACGGCGGCGAGGGACAGGCTGAGCATCAGGGGCATCAGGGCCATGTCGCCGATGGCGGCCAGGGCGCCGGCGACGAAGAGCAGGGAGTCGCCGGGAAGGAAGGGCACGACGACGAAGCCGGTCTCGGCGAAGACGATGAAAAAGAGGATGGCGTAGATCCAGGGGCCGTATTGCTGGACCAGGACGGCCAGGTGCTTGTCCAGGTGCAGGACCAGGTCGATGAACTGCAGGAAGAGGCCGGTGATTGCGTCGAAAAATTCCATGGGGCGGCAGGGAGTATGGGGGCGGATGG
>NZ_JBXAST010000081.1:0-10501 GCF_058809645.1 Azospira sp. MPR-E4
TCCATCCACGTCCGGACACCCGCGCCGCCCCCACCCCCGGGCGGGCTTTGCCGCCCCTGCCGCCGGCAGGGGCTGTTTTTGCCCACGCTCTGCCCACACGACGTATTGGAGGAACTCCCATGTCCATGGAAAACCGCGACGGTTTCATCTGGCTCGACGGCCACTGGCTGCCCTGGCGCGACGCCAAAGTGCACGTCCTCAGCCACACCCTGCATTACGGTTACGGCTGCTTCGAAGGCATCCGGGCCTACGCCACGCCCCGGGGGCCGGCCATCTTCCGCCTGGAAGAACACCTGCGCCGCCTCGCCGATTCGGCCCACATCCTGGCCATCGACCTGCCCTGGTCGCAGGCAGAACTGGCCCGGGTCTGCCGCGAGGCGGTCAGCCGCAACGGCCTCGACAGCGCCTACATCCGCCCCCTGGTCTTCCTCGGGCCGGAGAAGGTGGGGGTGGACCCGGCCGGGACCCAAACCCACGTCATGGTGGCGGCCTGGCCCTGGGGGGCCTACCTGGGCGGCGACGCCCTGGAGCAGGGCATCCGGGTGCGCATCTCCTCCTACGCCCGGCACCACCCCAATGTGCAGATGTGCCGGGCCAAGGCCATCTCCACCTACAGCAACTCCATCCTGGCAGTGCGGGAAGCCCGCCGCGACGGCTACGACGAGGCCCTGCTGCTGGACACGGAAGGCTACGTGGCCGAAGGCTCGGGGGAAAACCTGTTCCTGGTGCGGGACGGGGAACTGCTGGAGCCGGAAACCACCTCGGCCCTGGACGGCATCACCCGCCGCAGCATCCACGTCCTGGCCCGGGAGGCGGGCCTCGCGCTGCGGGCCAAGCGCATCACCCGGGACGAGGTCTATTGCGCCGACGAGGTCTTCCTCACCGGCACTGCCGCCGAGGTGACGCCGGTGGTGGAGGTGGACCGCCGCCGCATCGGCACAGGCCAGCCCGGCCCGGTGACGCGCCTGCTGCAGCAGCGCTACTTCGCCTGCGTCCGGGGCGAAGACGGGGCCCACGCCGACTGGCTGACGCCGGCCGCCGCCTGACCCGGCGCGGCGTGCTCGCCGGGAAACACGCCGGCAAGCACGCCAGAAGCCGCACCTGGAGCGGACCGCGGCGGGGCATATCTGCTAAGGTATGCCCCGTCCCGATCCCCAGCCCCTGCCCGCCATGCCCCGTCTCGCCGTCAATGGAATCGAACTGGAAGTGCTGCTCGAAGGCCCGGCCGAGGCGCCGCCCCTGCTGCTCATCATGGGCCTGGGCGTGCCCCTCACCCGCTGGCCCCGGGCCCTGTGCGAGGCCCTGCTGCAACGGGGCTTCCGCCTGATCCGGTTCGACAACCGGGATGCGGGGCTGTCCACCCACCTGGACCATGCCCCGGTGCCCAATCTGGGCGCGGCGCTCCGGGGCATGCCCCTGGAACCCGCGTATACGCTGGACGACATGGCAGCCGACTGCGTCGGCCTGCTCGACGCCCTGGCCATTCCCCGGGCCCACATCGCCGGCGCCTCCATGGGCGGCGCCATCGCCCAGATCGTCGCCGCCCGCTACCCGCAGCGGGTACTGTCCCTCACCAGCATCATGTCCAGCAGCGGCCACCCGTCCCTGCCGCCGCCCACGCCCGCCGCGGCCGCCGCCCTGTTCGCCCCCCTGCCCCGGGAACGGCAGCGGGACGCCATCGTCGCCGACGCCCTGCAGCGCTACCAGGCCATCGCCAGCCCGGCCTACCCGGAAGACCCGCAACAGCTGCAGGCCATGTTCGCCGCCGAATACGAGCGCAGCTTCGACCCCAGGGGCGTGGCCCGGCAGATGGCCGCCATCCTCGCCCACGGCGACCGGCGCCCCCTGCTGGCCGGCATCCGGGCGCCCACGGTGGTGCTGCACGGCGCCGCCGACCCCCTCATTCCGCCGGCCTGCGGCGAAGACGTGGCGGCCCACATCCCCGGCGCCGAACTGCGCCTGGTGCCGGGCATGGGCCACGACTTCCCCGCCGCCCTGGCCCCCGTCATCGCCGACGCCATCGCCGCCGCCGCGGCCCGGGCGACGCTTCAGTCGTGAACGCAGCCCGGAAAGCCGTGGTGGAAATGGTCAAGGCAGCGACGGCAGCAGCAGTGAAAAAGCCGCGTAAAAAGGCAACGCAGGCAGCGGACAAGGAAAGGGCGGAACGGCCCCCGGCAGCATTGCCGGATACGTTGCCTGATTCCTTGCCGGAAGAACCCGCAGAGGCACCGGCCGCCGGCCGGCCCTGGTTCCTCTATCTCATCGAATGCGCCGACGGCAGCATCTACACCGGCATCACCACCGATGTGGCGGCCCGTTACGCCGCCCACGCCGAAGGCAAGGGCGCCCGCTACACCCGGGCCCATCCGCCGGCCCGGCTGCTGGGCTGGGAAGCCCACCCGGACCGCTCCACGGCCTCCAAGGCCGAATACCGCATCAAGCGCCTGACGGCGGCGGCCAAACGGGCCTACGCCGCCGCCCTGCCCGCCACGCGGGACTGAACGGGCATTACCGCAGCCCCTCTGCCAGGAGCCGCACCCCATCTGACTCCCAGGCATGGGCATCCGGAGACCCGCCACCGGCGGGCCTCCCGGCCATGCCTCAACGCGCCGGCGCCATCCCTTCCACACGGGCCAGGGGCGCCTCCGCCGGCGCCGGGAGTGCCGGGGCGGGGGCGGCCTCGCCCCCCTTTCCGGCATCCTGTACGCCGTCTTTCCCGCCCTCGCCCCAGCTGCCGCCGATGGCCCGGATCAGGGCCACCGTGGCCCGGGCCCGGTCCCCGTCCAGCTGCACCGCCGCCCGCCGCTGCTGCAGCACGCTGCGGTCCGCATCGAGGACGCCGAGGTAGCTCAGGGCCCCCTCCCGGTATTGCAGCTGGGACAGCCTGGCGGCCCGGGCGGCAGACTGCACCGCCTGGTCCTGGGAGGCGGACTGCCGGTCCAGCAGGCGCAGGTGGGCCAGGTTGTCCTCCACCTCCTTGAAGGCCTGCAGCACGCTCTGGCGGTACTTGGCCGCCTCCTCGTCGAACACCGCGGTGGCCTGGTCCACCCCGGCCTGGCGGGCGCCGCCGTCGAAAATGGGCAGGGACAGCATGGTGCCCACCAGGGGGCCGAGGACGAAGGCGCGGCTGGACCACTTGAAGAGGTCCCCCAGCTCCGACGATTCGTAGCCCAGGGCGCCGGTCAGGCTGAGGCGCGGGAAGAAGGCGGCCCGGGCGCTGCCGATGCGGGCGTTGGCCGCCACCATGGCCTGCTCGGCGGCGGCGATGTCGGGCCGCCGTTCCAGCAGGGCCGACGGCAGGCCGGCGGGCACCCGCACCGTTATCCGCCCCAGGGGCGCCGGAGGCAGGGTGAAGGCGGCCGGGGCCTGGCCCAGCAGCACCGCCAGGGCGTGTTCGGCCACGGCCCGCTGGCGTTCCACGCCAACCGCTTCGGCCTCGGCCCCGGCCAGCTCGGTGCGGGCCCGGGCCAGTTCCAGCTCGCCCACGTCGCCGGCATCGAAGCGGCGCTGGAACAGTTGCAGGGTCTGCTGGCGCAGGGCCACGGTGTCGGCGTAGAGGGCAGCCAGGGCATCCAGCTCCCGCAGGGAGAAATAGGCCTGGGCCACGTCGGCCTGGATGGCCAGTTGCAGGGAATGGAACAGGGCCTGGCGCTGGGCCGCATCGGCGCCGGCTGCCGCCACCCCGCTGCTGACCCGGCCGAACAGGTCGGCCTCGTAGGAGACGCTGGCCTGGGCCCGCCACAGGGTGGCCGGGCTGGTCTCGGCCTCCGCCGGCAGGCCCTGGGAAGCCGGCGAGGGACGCTGGCGGGTGGGACCGAAGCCGACCCCGACCTGGGGAAAGAGGGCCGAGCGGGCGTTCTGCTGCAGGGCCCGGGCCTGGGCCAGGCGGGCCAGGCCGGCCTTGAGGTCCTGGTTGGCGACGGCGGCCTGGGCTTCCAGGGTGTCCAGCACCGGATCGGCGAAGACCTTCCACCACTCGCCCCGGGGCTGGGCCTCCGCCGGCTCGGCGGTTTTCCACTGGCCCTCCGCCGGAGCTTCCTTGAAGGCGGCGGGCGTTTCCACCACCGGGCGCTGATAGGGAGGCGTCACGGCGCAGCCGGCCAGGGCCAGCAGCAGGAGCGGCAACGCCGGCTTGAAGCTGGGGATTCGGATTGTGCTTGGGGTCATGGTTCTCTCCTGCCGTCTCAACGGGGCTGTTCCAGGGACGGCACGGCGGTGATGGGGGCCTCGTGGTGGGCCGCGGAATGGAGCTTGTGGCGCTTGTCCAGGGTGCGCAGCAGGACGTAGAAGGCCGGCGTCAGGAAGAGGCCGAAGAAGGTGACGCCGAGCATGCCGAAGAACACGGCGATGCCCATGGCGTGGCGCATCTCGGAACCGGCGCCGCTGGACAGCACCAAGGGCACCACGCCCATGACGAAGGCGATGGAGGTCATGAGGATGGGCCGCAGCCGCAGCCGGCTGGCGTCGATGGCCGCCCGCAGGGGCGTGCTGCCCTGCAGCTCCAGCTCCCGGGCGAACTCGACGATGAGGATGGCGTTCTTGCAGGCCAGCCCCACCAGCACCATCAGGCCAATCTGGGTGAAGATGTTGTTGTCGCCGCCGGTGAGCCAGACTCCGGTGAGAGCCGCCAGGATGCTCATGGGCACGATCAGGATCACCGCCAGGGGCAGGGTCAGGCTTTCGTACTGGGCCGCCAGCACCAGGAACACCAGCAGGAGGCTGATGGGGAAGACCCAGATGCCGGCGTTGCCCGCCAGGATCTTCTGGTAGGTGAGGTCGGTCCATTCGAACTTGACGCCCCGGGGCAGGGTCTCGGCGGCCACCCGCTCCACCGCCGCCTCGGCCTGGGCCGAGGAGAAGCCGGGGGCCGGGCCGCCGTTGATGTCCGCCGCGGTGTAGCCGTTGTAGCGCACCACCATTTCCGGACCGAAGCCGGTGCTCACTTTAACCAGGGAGGAAAGGGGCACCATCTCGCCCTGGTTGTTGCGCGTCTTCAGTTGCAGGATGTCCTCCGGCCGGGAGCGGAACGGCGCGTCGGCCTGGGCCCGCACCTGATACACGCGGCCGAAGCGGTTGAAGTCGTTCACGTAGAGGGAGCCCAGGTAGATCTGCATGGTGTCGAAGACATCGGTGACGGAGACGCCCTGCTGCTTGGCCTTGGTGCGGTCCAGGTCCACGTCCAGCTGGGGCACGTTGATCTGGTAGCTGGAGAACATGGGGCCCAGCTCCGGCGCCTTGGACGCGGCCGCCATGAAGGCCTTGGCTGCCCGGTCCAGCTCGGCATAGCCGAGGGCGCCCCGGTCTTCGATTTGCAGCTTGAAGCCGCCCAGGGTGCCCAGGCCCATCACCGGCGGCGGCGGGAAGACGGCGATGAAGGCTTCCTGGATGGCGGCGTACTTCTGGTTGAGGGCGCCGGCGATGGCTTCCGCCGACAGCGCCTTGCCGCGCCGCTCGTCGAAGGGCTTCAGGGTGGCGAAGACGATGCCGGCGCTGGAGCTGTTGGTGAAGCCGTTGATGGAAAGGCCGGGGAAGGCGATGGCGCTCTGCACCCCGGGCTGGGCCAGGGCGATCTCCCCCATCTGGCGGATCACCGCCTCGGTGCGGTCGAGGGAGGCGCCGTTGGGCAGCTGGGCGAAGCCGATCAGGTACTGCTTGTCCTGGGCCGGCACGAAGCCCCCGGGCACCAGATAGGAGAGGCCCACGGTGAGGCCCAGCAGCACCGCATAAACGCCCATGGCCGAGGCCTTGCGCGCCAGCACGCCGGTGACGCCGCGGCCGTAGTTGTCCGAGGCGCGGCGGAAGAAGCGGTTGAAGCCGGCGAAGAAGCCCCCCAGGTAGCGGTTCATCTGCCGCGTCAGCCAGTCCGGCTCGCTGCCGTGGCCCTTGAGCAGCATGGCCGCCAGGGCCGGGGACAGGGTCAGGGAGTTGAAGGCCGAGATCACCGTGGAGATGGCGATGGTCATGGCGAACTGCTTGTAGAACTGGCCGGTGAGGCCGGTCATGAAGGCCAGGGGCACGAACACCGCCACCAGGGTCAGGGCGATGGCGATGATGGGGCCGCTGACCTCGCGCATGGCCCGGTAGGTGGCCTCCCGCGGCGTCAGCCCGGCCTCGATGTTGCGCTCCACGTTCTCCACCACGACGATGGCGTCGTCCACCACGATGCCGATGGCCAGCACCATGCCGAACAGGGACAGGGCATTGATGGAATAGCCGAAGCCCAGCATCAGGGAGAAGGTGCCGACGATGGACACCGGCACCGCCAGCAAGGGGATGATGGAAGCACGCCAGGTCTGCAGGAAGACGATGACCACCAGCACCACCAGGGCGATGGCCTCCAGCAGGGTATGCACCACGGCCTTGATGCTGGCGCGGACGAACTGGGTGGGGTCGTATTCGATGCGGTATTCCACCGAAGCGGGGAAATCCTTGGCCAGTTCGGCCATGGCCTCGCGTACCTGGGAGGAGACTTCCAGGGCGTTGGCGCCGGGGGACTGCATGATGCCCATGCCGATGGCCGGCTTGTTGTCGAGCAGGGAGCGCAGACCGTATTCGGCCGCATCCAGCTCAACCCGGGCCACGTCGCCGAGGCGGGTGACGCCGCCCTCACCGCTGCTCTTGAGCACGATGTCGCGGAATTCCTCCTCCGTCTGCAGGCGGCCCTGGGCGTTCACGGAAAACTGCAGGGGCACGTTCCCCGCATTGGGCGAGGCGCCGATGACGCCGGCCGCCACCTGCACGTTCTGCTCGCGGATGGCGCGCACCACGTCGCCGGCGGTGAGGCCGCGCTGGGCCACCTTCTGGGGATCGAGCCAGACCCGCATGGCGTAGTTGCCGGCGCCCCAGATGGAAACCTCGCCGACGCCGTTGAGCCGGGCCAGCCGGTCCTTGACGTTGAGCACGGCGTAGTTGCGCAGGTAGGTGGCGTCGTAGCGGTCGTCCGGGGAGAGCAGGTGCACCACCAGGGTCAGGGTCGGCGAGCTCTTCACCGTGGTCACGCCCAGGCGCTGCACGTCCTCCGGCAGCCGCGGCAGGGCCTGGGAGACCCGGTTCTGCACCAGCTGCTGGGCCTTGTCCGGGTCGATGCCGAGCTTGAAATACACCGTCACCGCCAGGTTGCCGTCGCTATTGGCCTGGGACTGCATGTACAGCATGTTCTCGACGCCGTTGATGGATTCCTCCAGGGGCGCCGCCACCGTCTCGGCGATCACCTTGGGATTGGCCCCCGGATACTGGGCCCGCACCACCACCGAGGGCGGCACCACTTCCGGGTATTCGGAAATGGGCAGCTGGAAGACGGACAGCACCCCGGCCAGGAGGATGAGGATGGACAGCACCCCGGCGAAGATGGGGCGGTCGATGAAAAACTTGGAAATGTTCATGGCGCCGCCTCAACCCTTGTCCGCCGGGCTCGCCGCCCGGGCCACGCCGGCCGTCTCGCGACCGCCCATGGAGACCATCTGGGGCGCCACTTCGTCCCCCGGACGGACCCGCTGCAAGCCATTCACCACGATGCGCTCGCCGGCCTTGAGGCCGCTCTCCACCACCCGCAGGCCTTCCTGCACCGCCCCCAGGCGCACCTCCCGATAGGCGGTGCGGTTCTTGCCGTCCACCACCAGCACGAAGCGCTTGTCCTGGTCGGTACCGACGGCCTTCTCGTCCACCAGCACAGCTTCCCGCGGCGCCTCGCTGCCCAGGCGCACCCGGGCGTAGAGGCCGGGCACCAGGCGCCCGTCCGGATTGTCGAAGACGGCCCGCAGGCGGATGGTGCCGGAGGTGCTGTCGAGGCGGTTGTCCACGGAACTCAGGCGCCCTTCCCGGCCGTGGCCGCTCTCGTCGGCCAGGCCCATGCGGATGGGCAGGCCCTTGCCCTGGCTGCCGCTGACGTATTTCAGATAGCTCTGCTCGTCCACGTCGAAGGCGGCGTAGATGCTGTCGGCGGAGACCAGGGTGGTGAGGGGCGCCGCATTGCCCGGCGCCACCAGGTTGCCCACCGTCACCTCGGCCCGGGACATGCGGCCGCTGATGGGGGCGGTGATGCGGGTGTATTCCAGGTTCAGCTCGGCCACCTTGAGGGCCGCCTGGGCCGCCTTGAGGGCCGCTGCGGCTTCCCGGGCGGCGTTCTGCTTTTCCTCGAAATCGCGGCGGGAGACGGCGTTCTCGGCCAGGAGGCGTTCGCCCCGGGCCAGGTCGGCGGCG
Organism: Azospira sp. MPR-E4; assembly: GCF_058809645.1. NCBI lineage: Bacteria > Pseudomonadati > Pseudomonadota > Betaproteobacteria > Rhodocyclales > Rhodocyclaceae > Azospira > Azospira sp. MPR-E4. The sequence goes on from NZ_JBXAST010000081.1 coordinate 8,200, forward strand.
GTGTAGGCGGCCCGCGCCTCGGCACCGGCGAGCTGGGCCTGGGCCCGGGCCACCTCGGCGGCGAAGGGCCGGGGGTCGATGCTGAAGAGCAGGTCGCCCTTCTTCACCAGGCTGCCGTCCTTGAAGTGCACCGCCGTCAGCACGCCGGACACCTGGGGCCGCAGTTCCACCCTTTCCACCGCCTCCAGGCGGCCCGAGTAGGACTGCCAGTCGGTGACGGGGCGGCTGGCCACCTCCGCCACCTCGACGCTGGCGGCGGCCGGGGCCGCCATGGCCGGGGCGCCACCGGCATGGGCATAGAAGACGGCGGCAGTGCCGCCGAGGCCCGCCAGCCCGGCCAGGGCGGCGGCGATGATGAGACGCTTCTTGAGTTGGGGCATGACAGTTCCTCTCGAAAAGGGATGGTTTTATTGGTTGGGGGCGGCCGCCATCCCGGCACCAAGGCGATGGCCGAGGAAGTGGGCGATCTCGGCCAGGGCCGGCGGATGGCGGGCCAGGGCGGCATGGGTGACGCCGGGGAAACGGGCCACCTGGGTAGGCACGCCGGCCTCGATCAGGGCGGCGGCGTACTGCTCCGCCTCCTGGTGCAGCACGTCGCACTCGGCGGTCAGCACCAGGGCCGGCGGCAGGCCGGCCTGGCGCACCGAGGCCAGGGGCGAGGCATAGGGATGGAGCCGCTGACGCGGCTGGGGCAGGTACTGGCGGTAGCAGGCGGCGCAGTCGGCGGCGCTGAGGTCGGAATTGAGGCGCTGGCCATCCCCCAGGCGGGTCATGCTCGGGTCCAGCATGGGCCCCACCAGCACCTGGGCGGCAATGGCCGGAGCGTTGCGGTCCCGGGCCATGAGGGTGAGGCAGGCAGCCAGATTGCCCCCCGCATCGTCCCCCGCCACCGCCAGGCGCGAGGCATCGCCGCCCAGGGCCGCGGCCTGCTGCGCCAGCCACAGGGCCGCGGCATGGGCATCTTCCGGCGCCGCCGGGAAGGGCCGGGCGGGCGCCAGGGCATAACCGACCGCCAGCACCAGGGCCGGCACCCGGGTGGCGAGGAAGCGGGCCGGCACGTCCGCATCGTCCAGGCAGCCGCCGACAAAGCCGCCGCCGTGGAAATAGAGCACGACGGGCAGGGGCCGGCCGCCTGTCCGGGGGCGGTACAGGCGCGCGGGAATGGCCCCTTGGGGGCCGGGAATGGTGAAGTCTTCGGCGAGGGTCGCCGGAGCGCCGGGTATCGCATCCATGGCACGGGGGCAGCCAAGGCTGCCGGAATTGGCAATGGGGCGATTCTCTGTGTTATCTACAACCGGATAAACATGTATATTTCGACAATACTATTCATCATCGGCAAACAATCGAGGAGTCGGCACCATGGACCGCTTTCAAGCCATGCAGGTCTTCACCCGGGTGGTGGACGCCAACAGCTTCACCCGGGCGGCGGAAACCCTGGGCCTGCCCCGGGCCACCGTCACCACCATCATCCAGAACCTGGAGGCCCTGCTGCAGGTGCGCCTGCTCAACCGCACCACCCGCCGCATCAGCCTGACCCCGGACGGGGCCGCCTACTACGAGCATTGCGCCCGCATCCTGGCGGAGGTGGAGGAGACCGAGGCCTCCTTCCGCGACGCCGCCCGGGGCCCCAAGGGGCGCCTGCGCATCGACGTGCCGCCGCCCATCGGCCGCCTCATCCTCATTCCCCACCTGTGCGACTTCAGCAGCCGCTATCCGGACGTGGAGCTGGTGATCGGCATGGGGGACCGGGCCGTGGACCTGGTGCGGGAAGCGGTGGATTGCGTCATCCGGGTCGGCGAACTGCAGGATTCAAGCCTGGTGGCGCGGCGCATCGGCACCTTCCAGTCCATCACCTGCGGCGCCCCCGACTACCTGGAACGCTACGGCACGCCCCACAGCATCGACGACCTGCAGCAGCACCAGGCGGTACATTACTTCTCCACCCGCACCGGCCGCACCATCGACTGGGACTTCATCGTGGACGGGGTCTTCACCCCGGTGAAAATGGCCGGCAAGGTCTCGGTCAATGACGCCGAAGCCTACCTGGACTGCGCCCTGCAGGGCTTCGGCCTGATCCAGCTGCCCCTGCTGATGGCCCTGCCCCACCTGGAATCCGGCGCCCTCAAGGAAGTGCTGCCCCACCTCACCCCCAGCCCCATGCCCATCTCGGTGGCCTACCTGCAGAACCGCCACCTGTCGCCCAAGGTCCGCGCCTTCGTGGACTGGGTCGCCGACCTCTTCGGCACCTGCCCCCTCCTCGGCGGCCAACGGGAAAGCAGCCCCCAATGCAGCTTCCCCACCC
>NZ_JBXAST010000082.1:0-9880 GCF_058809645.1 Azospira sp. MPR-E4
CCCCCAACCCCCAAGGCCAAAGCTAAAGCCAGACCCCGGTTTAACCTTCCCTTCCAAGACCCCGCCGATGTGCAGGGTCTTTGAATCGCCCCGGAACCTGTAGACACCTTTGAGCCTTAAACTTGAGGCAATAGGGAGGTGTCATGAGCAGCAAGCGTTATACGGAAGAATTCAAGATTGAGGCGGTCAAGCAGATCACTGAACGGGGCCATTCGGTAGCTGAGGTGGCTGGGCGGATCGGCGTCTCGCAGCACAGCCTTTACGCCTGGGTTAAGCAGTACAGCTTGCCGGCGGCGCCGCGGCAGGAGCAGCAAAGTCAGTCGGCTGAGATTCGGCGCCTGAAGGCCGAGTTGAAGCGCATCACCGAGGAGCGCGACATCCTAAAAAAGGCCGCAGCGTACTTTGCCAAGGAGTCCGGGTAAGGTACGCCTTCATTAAGAGCGAAGAAGAACGACATTCCGTGCGGCGGCTTTGCCAGATGGTGAAGGTCCATCCCAGCGGCTATTACGCCTGGCGGGCTGAGCCGCTTTCCGAACGGGGCAAGGCTGATCAACGTCTGTCCGGTCTGATCAAACAGTCCTGGCTGGAAAGTGGCGGCGTGTACGGCTATCGCAAAATCACCTCGGACCTACGGGATTTGGGTGAGCGCTGCGGCAAGCATCGCGTCTATCGGCTGATGCGCGCCGAAGGATTGCGTTCCCAGACTGGCTACCGTCGCCGCAAAGGCCGCTACGGTAAGCCTGCCGTGGTGGCCCCGAATCGGCTGGAGCAGCAGTTCGACGTCGAAGCGCCCAACCAGGTTTGGGTCACGGACATCACCTACATCCGGACACACGAGGGTTGGCTTTATCTTGCCGTAGTGCTCGATCTCTTCTCGCGGCAAGTCGTCGGCTGGTCGATGCAGTCGCGCATGGAGACAGACTTGGCGCTCAATGCCTTGCTGATGGCCATCTGGCGTCGGCAACCCAAGTCGGCAGTAACCATCCATTCCGACCAGGGCAGCCAGTTCAGCAGCCATGAGTGGCAGGCGTTTCTCAAGGCCCACAACCTACTGGCCAGCATGAGCCGGCGCGGCAACTGCTACGACAACGCGGTCGCCGAAAGCTTCTTCCAACTCCTGAAGCGGAAGCGGATTCGCCGGAAAATCTACGCCGACCGGGAGGACGCCCGGCGGGACATCTTTGATTACATCGAGCTCTTCTACAACCCGAAGCGCCGCCATGGTTACGCCGGCGGCTTGGCTCCGGTAGAGTTCGAGAAGCAATATTTCAACCGGCTGGAAAGTGTCTACTGACGCCGGGGCGATTTGATCGCGGACCTTGGCTTCTCAAGAGACACAATCGTCGCCCCCCCGCAATTCAGAATTACCACCATAATGCACTGATTAATAAACATTTGTGCGCCAACGACATAATGGCGACCGGATGGAAAAAGCCCGCCGGGAGGCGGGCTTGGGGTTGTGGGGGGGGCAGCCATGCCGGACGCTAGCGTTGGGAGGGCTGCCTGAGCCCTCAACGGCTGATGGGCTTGTAGCGGATGCGCTTGGGCTTGGCGCCTTCTTCGCCCAGGCGCTTCTTCTTGTCGGCTTCGTATTCCTGGTAGTTGCCGTCGAAGAAGGTCCATTGGGAATCGCCTTCGGCCGCCAGGATGTGGGTACAGATCCGGTCCAGGAACCAGCGGTCGTGGGAGATGATGAGGGCCGAGCCGGGGAATTCCAGCAGGGCATCTTCCAGGGCCCGCAAGGTTTCCACGTCCAGGTCGTTGGAAGGTTCGTCCAGCAGCAGGACGTTGCCGCCCTCCAGCAGGGTCTTGGCCAGGTGCAGGCGGCCACGCTCGCCGCCGGAGAGGGTGCCGACCTGCTTCTGCTGGTCGCCGCCCTTGAAGTTGAAGCGGCCGATGTAGGCCCGGCTGGGCATTTCGAACTTGCCCACGGTGAGGATGTCGGCGCCGTTGGCGATTTCCTCGAAGACGGTCTTGTTGGCGGAAAGGTTTTCCCGACTCTGGTCCACGAAGGCCATCTTCACCGTGCTGCCAATCTTCACTTCGCCGCTGTCCGGGGCTTCCTTGCCGGTGATCATGCGGAACAGGGTGGACTTACCGGCACCGTTGGGGCCGATGATGCCGACGATGGCACCGGCGGGGATCTTGAAGGACAGGTTGTCGATCAGCAGCCGGTCGCCGAAGGCCTTGGAGACGTTGTTGAACTCGATGACCTCGTTGCCCAGGCGCTCACCCACGGGGATGAAGATTTCCTGGGTTTCGTTGCGCTTCTGGTATTCGTAGCTGGAGAGTTCCTCGAAGCGGGCGATACGGGCCTTGGACTTGGCCTGGCGGCCCTTGGGGTTTTGCCGCACCCATTCCAGTTCCTGCTTCATGGCCTTTATGCGGGCGGCTTCCTGACGGCCTTCCTGCTCCAGCCGCTCCTCCTTCTGTTCCAGCCAGGAGGAGTAGTTGCCCTTCCAGGGAATGCCCTGGCCCCGGTCCAGTTCCAGAATCCATTCGGCGGCGTTGTCCAGGAAGTAGCGGTCGTGGGTAACGGCCACCACGGTGCCGGGGAAGCGGCAGAGGAACTGTTCCAGCCATTCCACGGACTCGGCATCCAGGTGGTTGGTGGGTTCGTCCAGCAGCAGCATGTCGGGCTTGGAGAGCAGCAGCTTGCACAGGGCGACGCGACGCTTCTCACCGCCGGACAGGTTCTTGATCACCGCATCCCAGGCCGGCAGGCGCAGGGCGTCGGCGGCGATTTCCATCTGGGCTTCGGTGTCGCTGCCGGCGGCGGCCAGGATGGCCTCGCAGCGGGCCTGTTCCTCGGCCAGCTTGTCGAAGTCCGCATCGGGTTCGGCGTAGGCGGCGTACACCTCCTCCAGGCGCTGCTTGGCGCCCATGATCTCGCCCAGGGCCGATTCCACCTCCTGGCGCACGGTCTTTTCCGGGTCCAGCTGGGGTTCCTGGGGCAGGTAGCCGATGTTCAGGTTCGGTTGCCACTGCACTTCGCCGTCGTATTCCTTGTCGGCGCCGGCCATGATCTTCAGCACGGTGGACTTGCCGGAGCCGTTCAGGCCCAGCAGGCCGATCTTGGCGCCGGGGAAGAAGGAGAGGGAAATATCCTTGATGATCTGCCGCTTGGGCGGGACGATCTTGCTCACGCGGAGCATCGACATTACGTATTGGGCCATGGAGCACTCTTGATGGGTGGAATTCGGCTGGGCCGCGGGCGGGGCCGGCGGCAAAGGCGCTATTGTACCGAGCCTTGCCGCGGGCGCCACCGGGCTTTGTCGACGGAGGCTTTTAGGCAATGATGGCGGTATAGTTTTGGACTATAGTGGTGGAACGTACGAGCAAGCGCCATAAGGCGTACCAATAACAGTCCCTGGGGGTAGCGAAGATGACCTGGTTTGACAACCTGAGCCTGCGGGCCAAGCTGTACTTCAATTTCGCCATTACCGGCGGGGTGCTGATCCTGGCCCTGCTGTTCTGTCTCTATCAATTGCAGAAAGTCGGCGGGGAAACCCGGGACATCATCGGCAACTGGCTGCCTTCCCTGCAGATGGTGGGCAAGATCAGCCAGGAGCGCCTGCGTTACCGGGTGCGCAGCCTGGAGTACATGCTGCCCGGCAGCGCCGAGGACAAGGCCAAAATCGAAAAAAGCCTGGCCAAGCTGGATGAAGACGTGCGTACTGTGCTCAAGGAATACGCGCCTCTGGTAACCGGCCCGGAAGAGCAGAAAATCCTCGACGAGGTGGGCAAGGCAGTCAATGCCTACAAGGCCGTGGTCGAGGAGGCGATTGTGCTGGAAAAGGCAGGCAAGGAAGAGGAGGCCCAGCAGCTGCGGCGCAAGGGCTGGGTAGAAAAGGCCAACCAGCTGCGCGACTCCACTGATGCCCTGGCCAAGTTCAACCGGGAAGGGGCCGACCGTTCTGCCGCCCAGGCCATGAGCGATGTTTCCAGCGCCATCAGCAGCGGCCTGACGGCCCTGGTGCTGGGGCTGCTGGTGGCCCTGGTGGCCTCCTTCCTGCTGGCCCGGCGGATTTCCCGGCGTCTGGAAGAAGCCCTGGCCGGCGCCCGGCGCATCGCCGCCGGCGACCTCACCGGCGCCCTGCCGGCACCGACGGCGGATGAAGTGGGGCGCCTGGTGGGCGCCATGGGCGACATGCAGACGGCCCTGCGCAGCACCATCGGCCAGACCAAGATGGGGGCGGAGGAAATCTCCAGCGCCGCCCAGCAGCTGAACCAGACGGTGAAGCAGATGGAGCAGAGCGTCACCGTGCAGAGTTCCGCCTCTTCGGCCATCGCTGCCAACATTGAGGAACTGACCGTTTCCATCAACCACGTTTCCGACAGTACCGGCGATGCCGCCCGGCTGGCCGGTGAATCCGACGAGCAGGCCCGGGAAGGGCGGGAGACGGTGGAGCGGCTGGTAGGCGAAATCGACCAGGTGTCCCATGTGGTGAAGGCGGCGGCCGAGCAGATCGGTGAGCTGGAAGTGGAATCGGCGAAGATTTCCAGCATTGTCAGCGTCATCAAGGACATTGCCGACCAGACCAACCTGCTGGCCCTCAACGCCGCCATCGAGGCGGCCCGGGCCGGCGAGCACGGCCGCGGCTTTGCCGTGGTGGCCGACGAAGTGCGCAAGCTGTCCGAGCGGACGGCCCATTCCACCGGGGAGATCACCCAGATGGTGGATTCCATCCAGGAATCCACCCGGCAGGTGGTGGCCGGCATCAGCGGCGGCGTCGGGGCGGTGGAGAGCAGCGTCAGCCACGCCCAGCAGGCCGGCGAGACCATCGCCAAGCTGCAGGAGATGGCGCGCCGGGTGGCGGAGATCATCGGCGATGTGGACATCGCCCTGCGGGAGCAGTCCACCGCCTCCACGGAAGTGGCGCGCAAGGTGGAGGAAATCGCCACCCATGCGGAGGAAACCAATGCGGCGGCCAACGAGACTTCCCGGGCTTCCGATACCCTGGACCGGGTGGCCGGCGAAATGCAGCGGGCGGTCAGCGGCTTCCGGGTTTGATCCTGGCGGGGCCATGCCCCGCAGCCAGCAAAAACGGCACCCCGCGGGGTGCCGTTGTCGTTTATGGCGTCCTGCCTGGGCGCCAGGGTAGGGGGCTCAAAGTCCGCCCAGGTCCTCGATGGCGTCCACCACCATGCTGGTGCCCACGGCAATGAGCAGGATATCGGAGGCAACCCGCACGTAACGGTAGCCGGCCGGCGGCGTGCCGAGGCGGATGGAAAGGTCCCGAGGCAGGTCGTAGATGACCACGCCGCTGGGCAGGCGGGCGCCCCGCTGCCACTGCTTGGCCTGTCCCGGCGGCAGGCAGCCGTTGTGCTTCTTCGCCAGCCCGGGGGGGCAGCCCTTGCTGCGGATGCTGTTACCGTAGTAATCCCGGATCAGGTCCCGGTCACCGCCGCCGAAGCGGATTTCCACCGAGGCGCCGTCGCGGCGCCGGTCGTCGCGACCATCCCGGCGGCCATCATCGCCCCGGCCCCGGTCATCCCGGTCGTTACGGCCCTTGCCCGGACGTTCGTCCTGGCCATGTTTGTCGTTGCCACCGCCGGCCCAGGAAGGTTTTTCGGCGAAGGCCGGGGCGGTGCCGAGCATCAGGCCCAGGCCGATGGCGGTCCACAGGGGGGCATGTTTGTGTTTTGGCTGGGACATGGATCAGTCTCCTGGCTGGTGTTGTCGTGGCCCGCAGGAAGCGGGCGGGTCGAGCTTAACCCTCCGCCCGCAGCCGTTCAAGGCCCGGCGGCGGATGGGCCGCAAAGCCCGCCCGCCGCCGGGCCTGCCGGTGGCCTAGAGCAGTGCGTTTTCCTTCTTGCCCTCCTTCAGGGTGACGTTGCCGTGCAGGGTCGGAATGCCGGGTTCGGCCGGGCTGGCCTTGGCCGAGCCGGCCTGGTGTTCATCCCCCAGGGAGCGTACGTCGCCGGAAACCTGGCCGCCTTCGTCGATGAGGATGCTGCCGTAGCGGATGGTGCCGCTGACCCGGCCGCTGGCGTGGATGAACAGCTGCTTGCGGGCCACCAGCTCGCCTTCGAAGGTGCCCCGGATTTCCGCCACGTCGATGCTGACCTTACCGGAAAAGGCGCCCTGTTCGGCAATCTGGATCAGGCGGCTGTCCAGGGTGGCCTCCACCCGTCCTTCCACCACCAGGGTGTCGCAATCCTGGATTTCCGCCCCCTTCAGCTTGACGTCGGGGCCGACGATGAGACGGCTGCCGGAGGGCTGTTCCTTGTCGGCAGCCACCGGCGCCGGCGGCGGGGCACTGGCCGTGCTGGCCGTGCTGGCTTTGGGCGCGCTGCTGACGTTGCTGCTGTTGGTCTGGGGCGCGCTGCCGGGCCAGGGATTGCGGGGCAGGACGGTTTCCTCTCGCTTGGAGGAAAACAGGGATTGCTTGTTCAGCATGGAAGCTCCTTTTCGCAGGTTGGAGTCTTTACTTCGCAAGGCCCGTGCCTGGGATCGGGAAAGGATGCCGCTGCCAGCCAGGGCTGGCTGAAATCCCGCGCCAGTTGGCGACTTTGGGGCGGGTGCGACGATTACGGCAATGCTCCCGGCCTGCTTCCGGCGACCCGGATTTGTCGGGGCCCCCCGACGGCCTGGGCGGCCAATGTCCCTAAGTGCCTGTTTTTTAGGCGATGGCTGCCTGTTGGGGGCGGGCGACGTCGGGGCCGGCCCGGGCCGGGGGCGCCGGCCATGGGGCCGGGCGCCCCTTTTCCCCGTTGCCTCAATGGCTTGGCCGACCGCCCGGGTAGACATCCGCCGGAGCCTGGCGTAGCATCCGCCGCCCCCTGCCGACCTCGCCGCGTTGGCCGGCAACCTTCGTCTTCGCCACCAACCGCCGTCATTCCATGCCTGCCACCGCTCCCCGCCGCGCCTGCGGCCTCGACTTCGGCACCTCCAACTCCACTGTGGGCTGCCTGCGCCCCGGCCAGCCCACGCTGCTGGCCCTGGAGGAGGGCAAGGTGACCCTGCCGTCCGTGGTCTTCTTCAATGCGGAGGACAACAGCACCAGCTTCGGCCGGGCCGGCCTGGGCGAGTATCTGGCCGGCTATGAGGGCCGCCTGATGCGCTCCCTGAAGAGCCTCCTGGGCAGCAGCCTGCTGGACGGCAAGACCGAAGTGCAAGGCCGGGCCCTGCATTTTCGCGACCTGCTGGCCCAGTTCATCGGCGAACTGAAGCGGCGGGCCGACCGCCAGGCCGGCGGGGAATTCGAGCAGGCGGTGCTGGGCCGGCCGGTGTTCTTCGTGGACGACGACAGCGACGCCGACCGCCTGGCCGAGAACACACTGGGCGACATTGCCCGGGCCGTGGGCTTCAAGGAGGTCAGCTTCCAGTACGAGCCCATCGCCGCCGCCTACCACTACGAGACCACCCTGGCGCGGGAGGAACTGGTGCTGGTGGCCGACATCGGCGGCGGCACCTCGGACTTTTCCCTGATCCGCCTTTCCCCCGAGCGGGCGCGCCAGGCGGAGCGCCGGGACGACCTGCTGGCCAATGGCGGCGTGCATATCGGCGGCACCGATTTCGACCGCCTGCTGAGCCTGGCCGGGGTCATGCCCCTGCTGGGCTACCGCAGCCTGCTGCGCAGCGGCCGGGAAATGCCGGCCAGCATCTTCTTCAACCTGGCCACCTGGCACACCATCAACTTCGCCTACACCCGCCAGGTGCTGGCCGAACAGCAGCGCCTGGCCATGGATGCGGCGGCGCCGGAAAAGATGCAGCGCCTGCTGGGGCTGATCGGGGAGCGGGCCGGCCACTGGCTGGCCAACGAGGTGGAGCAGGCCAAGATCGCCCTCTCGGATGCGGACACCTGCACCCTGTTCCTGGAGCGCCTGGAAGCCGGCCTCAGCCATGAGCTGAGTCGCAGCGAGTTCGATCAGGCCACGACAAGCCTGGTGGAACGGGTCGAAGGCACCGTCAGCGACTTGCTGCGGCAGGCCGGCGTCGGCGCCGGGCGGATCGATACGGTGTTCTTCACCGGCGGCTCCAGCGGCATTCCCCGTCTGCGCCAGCGCATCGCCGCCGTCCTGCCCCAGGCCCGGGCGGTGGAAGGGGATCTCTTCGGCAGCATCGGCGCTGGCCTGGCGGTGGAAGCGGCGCGGCGCTACGGCTGAAGCGGTAGTTGGTGGGTCGCTGAACCGGCTCAGGCCCCTGCCGGCTTGTCGGCGGCCCAGGCCAGGGCCAGGGAGCCGATGGTCTGGCCCGCATCGTCCCTAATCACGGAAAAACTCATGCTGACGTAGCGCTTCTGCCCATCCGCCTGCAGGGCCCGGGTCAGGCGGGGCTTGCCCGGATGCTGCACGGCGCCCAGGGCCATGGCCTGGTGGAAGCCGCGCCAGTGGGCCGGGCGCAGGTGCTCCGGAATGATCAGGTCCAGACTGGCGCCGATGGCCGTGGCGGCAGGAAAGCCGAAGAGGGCGGTGGCCGCCGCATTCCACAGGCGGATCACTCCTTCCTTGTCGGCCAGGATCAGGGCCGCATCCATCTGCTCGGCCAGCAGCCGGTGGATCGACGCCGGCAGATCGTCCGGGGCCGGGCCCAGCACCTGCCAGGCATACATGAGGGAAGCTTCGTTGAATTCCTGGCCGCTCTCCTCATCCCGCCACCACCGGTTGCCCTGGGCATCCTCTCCCCGGTAGCGCCAGCGGCGCTGTTCGCCGCTACACAGTTCGATGCGGTAGAGGCTGTGCGGCAGCAGGGGCGCAGACATGGGAACTCCCTTTATTCCAGGGGAAAGACCTGTTGGTAGAGGGCATGGCTGGCATAGGCCAGCAGGGGGAAAACCAGGGGGAAGGGAAACAGCAGCAGGATGCTGCCGATGACGCCGGCGGCCAGCAGGACGCCCCACAGCAGCGCCAGGAGAAAGTTGCCGAAGACGGCGCGGACGCTGAGAACCACGGCCTGGATCAGGTTGGCCCGGCCGTAATGCAGCAGGGGCACGGCGAAGGCGGTGACGGCGTAGATCATGAAGGCCAGCACCGCCCCCATGAGGGAGCTCCAGCGCAGGAAGGCCTGCACGTCGGTGCCGGGGCTGAGCAGGGTGGCCAGGCCCCGGGGTTCTCCGCCCACCATGAAGCCGTAGAGGGTGGCTGCGTCGGTGATCCAGATCAGGTAGAAAAAGGTGCACACGGCACCGATGGCCCACAGGCCGGTGGGGGCGTGCCGGTAGGCGGTAAGGGCCAGGGCCGCAGGGGCTGCTTCACCGCGGGCGCTGCGGTCCGCCAGTTCGAAATAGCCCACCAGCAGCAGGGGGCCGACCAGCATGAAGCCGCCGCTGGCGGCCAGGGCCAGGGGGGCGACGGCGGCCTGGCCCAGGATCAGCCAGATCAGTACGCCGACGGCGGCCAGAGGCAGGGCCAGGAGCGCGCTGGGGCCCGGGTTGCGGGCGAAGGTGCGCCCGCCGCTGGCCAGGGCGGCCCCCAGATGGGCAGGTCGCAGACGTCGGGGCTGGATGGCCATGGGGGCTCCCATAGGATCAGGCGGTTAGGACGGGTCCAGGGTCAGCAGCAGGGCGCCTTCGGCCAGGACGTCGCCTTCACAGACGAAGACTTCCCGCACCGTGCCGGCGTATGGACTGGGAATGTCCAGGGCCACCTTGCCGGTTTCCAGGGTCAGGATGTTGTCGTCCCGTTCCAATGTGTCACCGGCTTGGACCAGGAGTTCCAGCACGAAGACGTCGCCCTGGGCGCAGTTGCCGCAACTCTCCCAGCATTCGGGGTATTTGGGCATGCGCACTTCGATGGGACCGGACATGGGGGAAGGGTAAGGGGATGGAGGTGAAATTGTGCCCCGGCCCGGGGCATCGGCCTTTGACCGAAATGAAATGTGGGAAAAAAAGCGGGGAGTGGCCCCGCCCCGGGAATGGGGCGGGTGGGGCGGAGG